>CACYCW010000146.1 GCA_902773015.1 uncultured bacterium | reverse complement strand
GGCGAGCCGCGGCGGATGTCCACCGCCACGTCCCACACCGCCCCGCGGATCACCCTGACCAGCTTCGCCTGCGCGTGACCGCCGGCCTGCCAGTGGAGCCCGCGGAGAACGCCGCGAGAGGAGCAGCTCTCGTTGTCTTGCACGAACGTCGCCGTGATGCCCGCCGCCGCGTAGCGCGCGGCATTGTACGTCTCGGCAAAGTAGCCGCGCGCATCACGATGCACATCCGGCACGACGATCTTGACGTCGGGAATCTCCGTTGTCTCAACTTCCATACTCATCATTATATCATATTTTCGGCGGGCACGGGCGCGGGAAATCAGTCGTCCTGCTTGCGGGGAAGCGCGAAAGCGGCGAGAATCGCGAAGGCGAACGGCAACACCACGGAGCCGAGAAGGGCCACCCGCGCCATCTCGCGCGGCTCCACGCACTCGTCCTTAGCGAGCGACGCCAACGGCGAGAGGGACGAGACCGGGCGCGTCACCGTCGCCGCGAACCGGGTGATGACGAGACCGATGCGATCCGCGATGCTCGTCTCCAGCTCGTCCGGATACTGCTCGACGACGCTAGGGCTCATCTCGCCGACGACGAGGAGGACGATGGCGACGAAGAGCGCAACCGGTCGCCCAAGCGCGGCGGAGAGGAAGATGCCAAGTGCCACCACGATCGCGAGAATCGCCACCAGCGCGACGTACGCGCGCAGGAGATTCCAACCGAACGCATCGGCGGGCGTGAGCAAGTTAATGTCGCGGCGAGGACGCAGCATCAGAGCCGTCTTGCCGCGGTTCGAAAAGCCCAGCACCCCGTCCGCCGGCGCCCCGCCCTGTCCCGCAAGCGGCACCATGAGCACCGCCTGCGTCATGTTGCTCACCGTGGCTGACAGCCCCCCGAAGCGGAAGTCGCCGACCACGTCCTGCCGCATCTCCAGCTGGTTCGTGAACCGAAGACGCACGGCGATTGGGCCGCCGTCGCCAGCGGCGGACGAGAGATCGAACCGCCACGCGGTGGAGGAATTCGTCGAGATCGTCTGGTAGTGGTCAACCGCGCGCTGCGTGAGCAGCCTGAGGACGACTGCCTTGGGTGCCTTGCGCACCGCCTCCGGCGTCTCTGGGTCCTTCAGGTAGGCGTCGTACATGTCCCTCGCCTCCTCCGCCGGCGACGGCAGTACCGGCGAGAGCACGTGACTGCAGGACCGCCCGAGGTCGCTGCGAGCGGCGAGCACGCCGCATGAGACCGCCAGGACGAACGCGCCGACGGCGACATGCGCGAGGATCTTGCCGAGGGCGATCGAGAGGTAGCGGACGGGCCTCACGAGCGTCAGCTGCAGCCGCTTCGCCGCGCGCTCCCGGGCGATCGCCCCGGTGGCGGAGGAGAGCAGCGCGACGACCAGCAGCGCGAAGACGCCGCCAAGCGAGAAGTGGATGTCGAGTTCGCGGGCGCCTGCCGCCGTGCCGTCGCCCCTCACGAGATGCGGGAAGGCGAGCATCCAGGCGACGCTCGCGGCGGTCAGCATCGCCAGCGTCCGCGAACGCACGAGCGCCAGGATCTCAAGCGAGAAAATCCGCCAGAACGAAATCATCCGCGTCACCTACCTTCGCGAGGAAGAAGTCCTCAAGGCTCGTGCCAAGCTCGCCGATGCGTCCCTCCGCAACCGACCGGCCATGGTTGACGATCATCACCCGGTCGCAGACGTCCTCGGCGTCCGCCAGGAGATGGCTCGTCATCAGGATGGTCATTCCTCCGGCGCTCAGCGCCTTGATCATCGTCTTGACCTCCTTGGTCGAGACGGGATCGAGTCCGCTCGTCGGCTCGTCGAGGACTAGCAGGTCGGGGCGGCCGATGAGCGCGGAAGCGAGTGCGATGCGCCGCGCCATGCCCTTGGAGAAGCCGCCGACCGGACGACCCGCGACCTCCGTGAGTCCGACCATCCGGAGGAGCTCGCGGGCGCGCTCCGCGGCGACCGCGCGGCGCAGCCCACAGAGACCGGCGTAGTACATCAGCGTCTCCTTCGCGGTAAGGAACGGATGCAGGTAGCTCAGCTCCGGCAGGTAGCCGAGTCGCCGGCGCGCGGCCACCGTCCGCGGCGGCAGGCCGAAGAGCGTCACCTCGCCGCCGCTCGGACTGAGAAGCCCGAGGATCATCTTGATGGTGGTCGACTTGCCCGATCCGTTTGGCCCGAGCAACCCGAACACCTCGCCTCGCCGCACCGTGAGCGAGAGTCCGTCAACCGCCTTCACCGTCGGCCGCAGCCAGAAATCGCGGAACGTCCGACTGACGTCCTTCAGCCGAATCACACTGTCGTCCTCGGCGGCCATTTCCCTCGTGCTCGATTCCATTGCCAATAGTATATCACAACCACGCTCGCGCGGGCAATACCTGCGCGCCTCTGCGTCAGTCGGCAAGTTCTCCGCGGCGCAGGCGGTCGAAGTAGCTGCGCGTCTCCACGACGATGACGCCCGAGAGCGCCAGGAGCGCGATCATGTTCGGTATCGCCATGAGGCCGTTCACGATGTCCGCGATGCCCCACACCGCCGAGATCGTCATGTAGGGTCCGATGAACACGGCCGCGATGTACAGCCAGCGGTAGACCCTCACCGGACGCAGGTCGCCGCCCGTCAGGTACTCGAGGCACCGCTCGGAGTAGTAGTTCCACCCGAGGATCGTCGTGAACCCGAAGAGGACGAGCGCGATCATCAGCACGAAGTCCGTCACCGCCCACGGCAGGAACGGAATGCCCGTCCGAAACGCCTGCATCGTCGCCGCCGCGCCCTGCAGCGCCTCCTCGCCGAAGCCCTGCCCGGTCACCGTGAGCGCCAGACCCGTCATCGAGCAGACGACAATCGTGTCCAGGAAGGTGCCGGTCATCGACACGAGCCCCTGCCGCACCGGCTCGTGCGTCTGCGCCGCGGCCGCCGCAATCGGCGCGGACCCGAGCCCCGCCTCGTTCGAGAAGATGCCGCGCGCGATGCCCCGCTGCAGCGCCACGAAGACCGACCCCACCACACCACCGGTCACCGCGGAAGGTGCAAACGCCCCTTTCACAATCGCCACGAGCGCCTGGGGAATCCGCGGCAGGTTGCAGCCGAGCAGCAGCACCGTCAGGACCGCGTACACGATGACCATCAGCGGAATGACAAGCGACGCGACCGCGGCGATGCGCCGCAGCCCGCCGATCACGACCAGCCCGACGATGATCGCGAGCACGACCGAGCCGACCACCGTCGCAAGCGAGTGATCGGTGCCGAGCACCGTGACGACACGCACGCCCTCGGCGCCCACCCATGTACTGAAGAAGTGGGTGAGCGAACCACAGATCGAGTTCACCTGCGTGAAGGTGCCGATGCCGAAGAGGCCGACGCCGACGCCGAAGACGGCGAAGGCGCGAGCGAGCCATCGCCAGCGCGGACCCATGCCGCGCTCGATGTAATAGAAGGGCCCGCCGAGGGTGCGTCCCGTCGACTGGTCGTGCTCGCGGTACCTGACGGCGAGTACGCCCTCGGCGTACTTCGTCGCCATGCCGAAGAGCGCGGCGACCCACATCCAGAAGATTGCGCCCGGGCCGCCGGTCACGTAGGCCGTGGCGACGCCGACGATGTTGCCCGTGCCAATCGTCGCCGAGAGCGCTGTGCAAAACGCGGCGAAGGACGAGACTTCGCCCTTCGCGCCGGACTCGTTGCGCACCATGTAGCGGAGCGCGCGCGGCAGCTGGCGGAACTGGAGACCGCCGAGACGGATCGTGAGGAAGACGCCCCCGAACAGGATGAGCGCGATAAGCGGCACACCCCAGACGATGCCATCGATGACATCGACCCAGTGCGTGAACGCGTCAATCCAGGCCACCGCCACCAAGAGCGTCATGCGAGACCGCCCGCCTCCACGAAATCGGCGAGAGCCATGCGCCATGACGGGGTGCGGTATCCGAGCAGATTGAGGACGCTCTTCTTGAGCGCCGAGTTGCGCGGACGCGGCGCGGGGCGAGGGAACTCGTCGGTGGTGCAGGGCTCGACGGCGCGCTTCAGGCCGAGCAGGCGAAAAAGCTCCACCGTGAGATCGTACCACGTGCACTGCTCCTCGCAAGTGCCGTGGACGATGCCCGAGACGTCCGGCTTCGTGATGAGGAATCGGATCACGTCCGCCACGACCTTCGTCGACGTCGGATTGCCGCGCTGGTCGTTGACCACCTTGAGCGGCGCGCCCTCCTGGGCGCCGAGGCGGGCCATGGTATGGACGAAGCTCGGGCCGCCCGGCCCGTAGAGCCAGGCGATGCGCAGGAGGACCGCCTCGGGCAGGATCATCTGTATCATCTGCTCGCCGGCGAATTTGGACGCTCCGTAGACGGTGCGGGGCCGCGGGATGTCCGTCTCGCTCCAGGCCCACGGCTCGCGCGGGGGCTCGCCGGAGAAGACGTAGTCCGTCGAAATCGCGATCAGGCGCGCGCCGGCGGCCTTCGCGGCGAGCGCCACATTGCGCGAACCTTCCTCGTTGAGGCGAAAGGCGAGGTCGCGATGGGTCTCGCAGTCGTCGACCTTAGTCATCGCCGCGCAGTGGATGACGAGGTCGGGACGGGTCTCGCACGTGCGTGAGACGAGCGCCGTGTCATCGGTGATGTCCCACTCGGGGAGGTCCGCAATGATGAGCTCGTGTTCCGCCAGCTCCCGCTGGAGCGTGCGCCCGAGCATGCCTTTGCCGCCAGTGATCAGTATTCTCATGATTTCTCCTTGCGCTCGACAGCCAATGAATCGCCGACGATCAGCCGGCGGGTTTCTGCTCCGCGTCCGGCGTCGCGTCGAAGGCGCGCACCATGTTCGCGCCGAGAAGGATGATCTGCCAGCTCATGTACGACCACGCGAGGATGATCGGCACGAACGCGAACGATCCGTAGAGCATCGACGACTTCGCAATGCCGACCTGGGCGATGGCGCAGACCTTCACCCACGCGGCGAACAGTACGGCGGTGATGAGCCCGCCGTAGACAGCGTGGCGGAAGCGGATACGGCAGTTCGGCATGATCCAGAAGAAGAAGCCAAACGTGAGCGCGGACACAGACAGCGTGAACGCGGCGCGGAAGATCCACGAGTCCAGGAGCCAGATGAGGCCGTCCGACACCCACTGCGTGAGCCAGGTCGCGCCGAACGTGGCGATGATGATGTTCTTCGCGACGTTCAGGATCGGCAGGGACATCGCGACCGCGCCGAGCACCGGCAGCACGACCATGATGAGCGGATACATGTAGGCGCGCTTCCAGATCGGGCGGGGCTTCGGCACCTTCCAGATCTGGTTGAAGCTCACCTCGACGGTGCCGAGGGAGGAGATGACCGTCCAGAGCAGGAGGCCGAAGCCGATCCAGCCCAGAGTGCCGAGGTCGACCTTGTCGACGCGGGAGAAGAGCTCGTTGGAGATGCTGCGCGCCTGCTTGGCGAACTCCTCCGCGGCGATTTTCTTCTTGCGGCGCTCCTCCTCGCTCGCGGGGGTGAGCTGAGCGAGCGTGTCGTCCTGGCCCTTCTCGATGTTCTCGATGAACGCGTCGATGTGCGCGTTGATATGGGCCTTCGCGTACTGGTCGACGCGACACGCCTTGGCGGTGACGAGCATGCAGCAGACCACCGGGATAAACGCCAGGATGCCGAAGTACGTGAGCCCGGCGGCATGGATGGAGCAGTTGTTGCCGAGAAATCCTCTGATCACCTGCTTGAACCAGTCGATGACTTTTTTCATATGGCTGAATATTATACCACAAACCACTTGCGTCATTTGCGACTTGCGTTGGCATCCATCCTGTGACGGTCTGACGGGAATACGCAGACTTTGCCGGCAAACGTCACTTCCGAAGGCGACGACGAACTGAATTCAAGGACGCCGTCTTCCAATCTTGAAGAAGCGGAGAAGGATGTCAAACCGAAACGTCATACGTTCAGAAAAGCGAAGAACCGGGCACTGGGTCGGGCACGTGTGCCGTCACCAGATGACCCGGTCCAGTCGTGCGGGAAAACCCCGCAAGGTCTTACTTGACCTCGACCTCGGCGCCGGCCTTCTTGAGCTGCTCGGCGATCTTGTCGGCCTCTTCCTTGGCGATGGCCTCCTTGACCTTCTTCGGAGCGCCGTCGACCATGTCCTTGGCGTCCTTGAGTCCGAGACCGGTAATGGCGCGGACCTCCTTGATGACGGCGATCTTGTTGGCGCCAGCTGCCTTCAAGATCACGTCGAACTCGGTCTTCTCCTCCGCGGCGGCGGCGCCACCGGCGGCAGGGCCCGCAACGGCGACGGCGGCCGCGGCGCTCACGCCCCACGCCTCCTCAAGCGCCTTGACGAGCTCGTTGATCTCGAGAACGGTCTTGCCCGAGAGCTCCTTGATGATTTCCTCGTTTGTCATTTTCTGTTTCTCCTTTTTAGTTCAACCTTCAGCGTATTTCATCTGAAGGAAATCTCTTCCTCACGACTGGGCCGGCGCGGCTTCCGCCGCAGGGGCATCGGCCGCGGGAGCGGCGTCGCCCTTCTTGGCCTTCTCGGAAAGGACGCGCGCAAGGCGGGTCGCCGGTTCCTTGAGGAGCATGAGCAACGTCGCACGGAGCTGGTCCTTGCCCGGCACCTTCGAGAGCGCGTCGACCATCGCCGCGTCCACGATCTTGCCATCGTAGTCCGCGCCCTTGACGGACGCCTTGTCGCCCGAGTCCTTCACGAAGTCCATGATGGCCTTCGCGACGGCGGTAGGCTCGCCGTGTCCGGTGACGACGGCGGTGGGACCGGTGAACATGGCGTTCACCGACTCGTCCCAGCCCTTCTCCTTCGCGACCTTGGCGAGGTAGGTGTTCTTGACGACGAGCAGACGGCTGTCGCACTTCCGGAGGGCGGAGCGGAGCTTCGCGAACTGGGCGACGGTGACGCCACCGTGGTTGATGATGAAGCAGTAGTCCGAGTCCTTGACGCGGGCGACGACCTCATCCAGGATTGCAATCTTCTCGATTCTCATTTTCAGTTACCTCCCGGCTCACTCGGCGTCGTTCGCGACGATCACAGGCACGCCCACGCCCATGGTGGAGGAAATGCTCATCGACTTGATGAACACGCCCTTGACGGAGGCTGGCTTGGCGGCCTGGACGGCGGCGAGGACGGCCTTGACGTTCTGCACGAGCGCGTCCGCCTCGAAGCTGCGCTTGCCGGCGACGACGCACAGGTTGCCCGTCTTGTCCATGCGGAAGTCGACCTTGCCGCCCTTCGCCTCCTTCACCGCGGTGGCGGTGTCGTCGGTGACGGTGCCCGTCTTCGGGTTCGGCATGAGGCCGCGAGGACCGAGGATGCGGGCGCACTTGCGCACGTCCTTCATGGCCTCGACGGTGGCGATGGCGACGTCAAAGTCGCACCAGCTCTCCTTCGTGACCTTCTCGATGAGATCGGCGAGCCCGACGAAATCGGCACCTGCGGCGCGCGCCGCTTCGGCGGCGTCGCCGCCGGCGAACACCGCGACGCGAACGGTCTTGCCCGAGCCGTTCGGCAACTTGACGGTGCCGCGCACGGCCGTGTCGCCCTTGGTGAGCTCCTTGCCGAGATGGAAGTAGACATCAACCGTCTCGTCGAACTTCGCGCCGGCGTTGTCCTTGACGAACTTGACCGCCTCTTCGAGAGTGACCTCCTTCTTGGGGGCCTTC
>CACYCW010000145.1 GCA_902773015.1 uncultured bacterium | reverse complement strand
GCGACGGTCTACGACCGCAAGTACTACGAATCGGTCGTCGAGGACAGGGAGATCTCCTCGCGCTGCTCGACGATCACGCGCATCGACGCGGTGCTCTACAACAACCACGGCATCTTCGGCAAGCTCGGCAAGTGTACGATCAACGGCTCGCTCGTCTGCCGCAACGAGGGGCTTCAGTACACGAGCAACCTCTACCTGAACTGGGACATCCGCCTGTACTCGGGATCCTCCGAGACTGTGGACAACAACCAGGTCGGGCTGGCGAGGGCGTCGGACAGCCCGCCGACGACGACCGACTGGCGCCTGCTGCCGCCCGGGTTCATTGACTTCGGAGATCCTGCCGAAGCTGGATCGGGGGGCGGGGAGTAGGACAACTGAGGAAAGGCTGACACACAAGATGGTCGAGGTGAACGAGGATCCGATCGTCGTGACGCTGAAGATTCAGCGCGAGACCGAGGCGGCGAAACAGCAGGCGGTGGCCGAGCGGGCCGCGTCGCATGCCGTGTCGTCGCCGGGCGAGCTTCATGCCGAGGCGCAGACGATCCAACCAGTGCACACGGCACCGCGAAGGGCCACGGACGCAGCCGCAGCCTTTCGCGCCGCGCGCCTCGGCGTCGCCGCCGTCTTGGTCTTGGCGCTCCTCTGGGCGTGGATTCGCGTCGCCCGCGCCCAGGCGGCTCGACAGACCGATCGCACTCGTTAGCCCGCGTAGACGATGTCGGGGGGTGGGGGCGCGGTGAAGGTGACGCGCTTGCCGGTCACGGGATGGTTCAGCGTCAGTTCCGCCGCGTGCAGAAGCGTGCGCCGCGGGCGGTTGCGCAGTCGACGGTCCTTCGCGGTGTCCCCGTAGAGCGGGTCGCCGACGATCGGGTGGCCGAGACCGGCCGCGTGCACGCGAATCTGGTGGGTGCGCCCGGTCTCGATGCGAAACTCGACGAGCGTGATGCCGCCGTTGGCGGCGAGGACGCGCCAGTGGGTGACGGCCGGCTTCCCGTCCGGCACGTCCATCGCCATGCGACGCGGATCCCACGGCTTGCGACCGATTGTGGAGGTGACGGTGCCGGCGCGCGGCGTGGGCGCTCCGTGACAGATGGCGAGATAGGTCTTGCGGATGGCATCATGGCGCTCAAACGCCGTGCGAAGGGCGTTGTAGGCGCGGCGCGTCTTCGCGAAGACCATGACGCCGCTCGTGTCCGCATCCAGTCGGTGGACGACGCCGGGGCGATCCGGGCCGGGGGCGTGGCGCATGCCGGGGCGCGTCGCGGCGAGCACGTCGGCGAGCGCGCCCGTCTCGTGTCCCGGCGAGGCGTGCACGTAGACGCCCGCCGGCTTGTCGACGACCACGATGTCGTCGTCCTCGAAGAGGATATCACAGTCCATCACCGCATATTATACACCATTCTCGGGGTCGGCGGGAAGAGGAATGCCGCTCGCCTGCGTGAGGTGCGATTGAAGCGGCTGACGCGAATATGATATAATGAGTCCACCATGAGAAGACCTATCTTGGCGCTTTTGCTGCTGGTTGTCGCATCGCTGTCGCAGGGAGCCGTGTCGGTCACGTCGCCGAAGGAACTTCACGCCGCGATCGACCGGGCGCTGGCGGATCCGTCGGCCTCGCGCGAAATCGTGCTGAAGGCGGGGGACTACTTCCTGACGTGTCCGATTCTGCTCAAGGGATCGGCCGCGAGCAACTTCACCATCCGCGCGGAGCGTCCCGGCGTCGCGCGACTCTTCGGCGGCGTGCCGCTCACGGGCTGGAAGCCCGAGCCGGGCACGCCGTTCTGGGTCGCGTCCGTCCCGGGCTGGAGGCCCGGCTTGTCGACGCCTTTCCGCTCGCTTCTGAAGGGCGACGAGTGGGCGTCGATCGCGACCTATCCGGGCGGCACCAATCGCCTCTCGCATCTCGGGGAATTCGCGCCGAAGATGATGTCGTCGCTTGCCGGGGGCTGGTCGCGCAAGCCGACGCACGAGGAGTACGTGCGCATGCCCTATCGCGTCGAGGACCTGCCGGACGCGATGGCGCTTGAGAACGCCGACATCCGCCTCTACCACATGTGGAACGATTCCGTCTGCACGGTCTCGAACATCGACCGGAAGGCGCACGTGCTGTGGGTGGATCCGCAGCCGTGCTGGGCGATGGGCGCGGCGAATCGCCGCCAGTACGAGGTGCTGAACGTGCGCGAGGGGATGCGCGAGCCGGGCGAGTGGTACCTTGACCGGCGGTCGGGCCAGGTGCACTACTGGCCGAAGCCCGGCGAGGACCTCGTGCGCATCCGCTTCGTCGCGCCGACGCTGAAGCATGTCATCAGGATCGACGGGGGCAGTCCCTATAACCGCCGCGACTGGGTGCACGGCATCACGATCGAGGGGCTCGTCATCTCGGCCTGTGCGCCGTTCACGACGGAGAGGGCCTCGTTCGGCGGCAGCGGCATCTCCGCCGCTGTCTCCGCGGTCGGTGTCGTCGACCTCACCCTCCGGGACGTGGTTATTCGCAACGTCGGCGGCGCAGGGCTGGTGGTCGATGGCAGCGAGGGCACGCGCGTGGCGGACTGCGACATCATCCGCACCGGTGCGCGGGGCGTGGGACTCGTTGGCTGCGTAGGGGGCTCCGTCGAGCGCAATCGCATCGCCGACGTCGGTCTCGTCCACCGCGCGAGCTGTGGGATGAACGCGAACGGAAGCAACACGCTCTACGCAGCGAACGAGATCTGCCGCGTGCCATACTGCGGCATCATCGGCGGTGGGTCGGACAACCTCTACGTCTCCAACTACATCCACCACGTCATGCAGGTGCTGCACGATGGCGCCGCCATCTACGGCAACCTCACGCGCTGTGTCCTGCGCGGCAACGTCGTCCACGACATCGCTGCGAACGGACCCGGTTTCGGCGTGCACGCCTACTATGCGGACGAGGGTTCGCGTGACTGCGTCATCGAGAGCAACTTCGCCGAGGGCGTGTCGTCGCCGGTTCTCAACCACATGACGCTCCGCACGGTCGTGCGTGGCAACACGTTCGTCAACCACGGCGACATGTGCATTTCCTTCGCTCGGTCGATCATGGGGGCGTTCTCCAACAACGTTCTCGTCTGTGACGGCAAGCTTTCGCTCAACTGTCCGGACGGTGTTCCGCACTGGGGTGGCAACTTTGCGGTGCGTCCAAGCGATCCCACGAACGCGCTCAGTCGCCGCGTGATCGGCGAGTGGCGGGTCGAACGTCCGCCGCAGTCCTGGGGCAAGCCGTGCCAGCCGTGTGAGCGCGTCCAGCGTCCGCCGAAGCTCGACGGCGTCTTCGAGACCGGCGAATGGCCCGTCAACTGGCTCACGCTCGATCGCACGCCGGACCGCCACCTGTCCGGGTTCTCCACCGCCAACGTGCGCTTCTCGTGGGATGACGACTGCCTTTACGCCTCGATGATGACGGCGAACTTCAAGCACTCGTCGATGCGGTTCGGCGACCGGTGGGGCGTGGACGATGGCGTGGAGCTCTCGTTTGTGAACGGGCTCAGGCTTCGTGCGTTCTTCGGCGGCGGCACGGAGGTCCTTCCGGCGTCGGCCGCCGAGAAGGGGGTCCGCATCTGGGCGGGGCGCGACCCGGGGATCAACCTGAGGCACACGTGGTTCAATCCCAACATCGGCCACTATGAGTTCGCGATTCCGTGGGCGGCGCTCGGTATCAAGCCCAAGGCGAAGGACGACATCAGGTTCGTCGCCGTCGCCTTCGTGAGCGAGTTCGGCCAGTTCAAGTACTGGGAGGGTGCGCTGCCCGGTTCCGACGCCAAGCCCTTCGGTACGCTTCGGCTGAAGCCCTGACCGCACACCTCGGCATCAGTATGATATAATTAATACACGCATCTGACAAACATCCGACAACAGGAAAGAGACAAGAGAGCCATGAGCGAGAAAATCACCGTTGAGAACGGAAAGCTGAACGTTCCCGAGAACCCGATCATCCCCTACATCGAGGGGGACGGAACCGGGCCGGACATCACGCGCGCGGCGATGACCGTGTGGAATGCCGCGGTCGAGAAGGCCTACGGGGGCAGCCGCTGCATCGACTGGCAGGAGGTGCTTGCGGGCGAGAAGGCCCACAACGCGACCGGGGAGTGGCTGCCGAAGGCGACGCTGGACGCCTGCCGCGATTGTCTCGTCAGCATCAAGGGGCCGCTCACGACCCCCGTCGGCGGCGGCATCCGCTCCATCAACGTCGCGATGCGCCAGGAGCTCGACCTCTACGTGTGCCTCCGTCCGGTCCGGTGGTTTAAGGGCGTTCCTTCGCCGGTGAAGCGTCCGGAGCTGACGGACATGGTGATCTTCCGCGAGAACACAGAGGACATCTACGCCGGGATCGAGTGGATGAACGGCACGCCCGAGGCGGAGAAGGTAAAGGCGTTCCTCCTCGGGGAGATGGGCGTGAAGAAGATCCGGTTCCCCGGGACGGCGTCGATCGGCATCAAACCCGTCTCGCTGGAGGGCACCGAGCGTCTCGTGAAGGCGGCGATCGAGTACGCGATCGCGAACGACCGAAAGTCGGTCACGCTCGTCCACAAGGGGAACATCCAGAAGTTCACCGAGGGGGCGTTTCGCGACTGGGGCTATGCGCTCGCGAAGCGCGATTACGGCGCCAAGCCGATCGGCGACGGGTCGTGGTGCGAGTTCGCGAATCCGCGCACGGGGCGGATGATCACGGTGAAAGACTGCATCTGCGACGCATTCCTCCAGCAGATCCTGACGCGTCCGGCCGAGTACGACGTGATCGCGACCCTGAACCTCAACGGCGACTACGTCTCCGACGCGCTGGCGGCGACCGTGGGCGGCATCGGCATCGCCCCGGGGGCGAACATCAACTACCAGACGGGCGTCGCGGTCTTCGAGGCAACCCACGGCACGGCGCCGAAGTACGCCGGACTCGACAAGGTGAACCCCGGTTCGCTCATCCTCTCCGGCGAGATGATGCTGCGCTACATGGGCTGGACCGAGGCGGCCGACCGCATCATCGCCGCGATGGACAAGGTCATCGCCGCGAAGACCGTCACCTACGATTTCGCCCGCCAGATGGAGGGCGCGACGGAGGTCTCCTGCTCGGCGTTCGGCGCCGCCCTCGCGGACGCGATGTGAGCCTACATCACGTGCCAGAGAAGGCAGAAGAAGTGGCAGATCGTGCCGGCCAGCACGAACAGGTGCCACACCATGTGCGCGTAGGGGAGTGACTTCCAGAGGTAGAAGAGGCAGCCCACGGTGTAGAGCCAGCCGCCCAGCAGAAGCCACATCGTGCCGAGCCCGTGCAGGGCGCGGACAAGCGGAAAGAGCGCGGCGAGCGCCGTCCACCCCATCAGCACGTAAGCGGCCGTCGAGAGGAATCGGTAGCGCCCGGTCGTACGCAGCTTGAAGAGGACACCAGCGAGCGCGGCGCCCCATTCGATGCCGAAAATCGTCCAGGCGAGCGCCGGGTTCTGCGGACGGAGCGTGACGAGGCAGAAGGGGGTGTAGCTCCCGGCGATGAGGAAGTAGATCGCCATGTGGTCCATCACCCGGAGGACGCGCTTCGCGGGCGGATGAGTGACGGTGTGGTATGCGGACGAGAGCGCGTACATGAGGATCACGGATGCGCCGAAGATCGCCGCGCTCGTCGCCTTCCACCCGACGTCCACGCCGCTCTCGGCGCCCTGCCAGACGAGCAGCGCGAGCATCGCGGCGCCGAGGTGCGAGCCGACGACGTGCGTGATGCTGTTGGCGATCTCCTCGCCGGTCGTCGTCGTGTGCGCGGACGCCTTCCTGCCGTGTTCTTCCATTGGCGGGAATTATACCCGAATCGCCCCGCGACTGTCAATGCCGCCTCCGTTGCAAAGCGCGGAGAATGATGATATAATCTTACCACAATTGACACAAGAGGGAGAAGACATGTCGAATCGGAACTATTCGCAGGAGGAGCTCGCCGCGGCGCTCGGGTCGATGGGCATCACCGATCAGACCGACGTGAGCCGCTATGGCTCGGGGCACATCAACGACACGTTCAAGGTGGAGACGAGGTCGGGCAAGCGCTACATCCTGCAGCGCGTCAACACCGACATCTTCCCGCCGGACATGCTCAAGGCCAACATCCTGCGAGTGACGCGCCATCTGAAGGAGAAGGGCGTAAAGTCGCTCGAGGTCGTCGGCTACGAGAACCCGTGGCGCGTCTACGCCTTTCTCGAGGGCTACACGTCGGTCGACCTCATAACCGAGCCGCGCGAGGCGGAGCTCGCCGCCGGGGCGTTCGCGAAGTTCCAGAACGACCTCGCCGACCTGCCGCCGCCGCGCCTGGGGGACATCATCCCGAAGTTCCACGACACCGTCGACCGCATCCGCCAGCTCGACGCCGCGGCGGCGGCGGACGTGAAGGGGCGCAAGGCGTCGGTCGCTGCCGAGCTCGCCTTCGTCGACCGCCGGCGCGACGAGGCCGCGCGCATCGTGACGATGATGGCGAAGGGCGAGATCCCCGAGCGCATCACCCACAACGACACGAAGATCAACAACGTGATGCTCGGCCCCGGCGGCGAGAACGTGGTGATCGACCTCGACACGACGATGCCCGGCTCGGCCCTCTACGACTTCGGCGACATGGTGCGCACCTCGTCCGCTGCGGCCGCGGAGGACGAGAAGGACCTCTCGAAGGTCTACTCGAAGAAGGAGTACTTCGAGGCGCTTGTGAAGGGCTACCTCGCAGGGGCGAAGTTCCTCACCGAGGCGGAGAAGGCGAACCTCGCGTTCTCCGGTCGGCTCATCACGCTCACCATCGGCATCCGCTTCCTCACCGACTACCTCGCCGGCGACACGTACTTCCGCACCGCCTACGACGACCACAACCTCGTCCGCTGCCGCACGCAGTTCAAGATGGTCGAGTCGATGGAGACGCAGGCCGAGGAGTACGAGGCGATCGTGAGGCGGTATGCGTAAGAGGTTGAGAGGTTGAGGCGTTGAATGGCGAGAACAGCATCCGCTTGACGGACTTTTTCGGGCGGGAGAGCGTGCTGTCGCACTGCGGCGACCTCTCGCGCGAGGACGTGATCGCCTCGCTCGTCGGGCGCATCGCCGCGGCGGGCGGGCTGCCGCTCGGCACGGAGGCGCTGACGCGCGCCGTGCTGGCGCGCGAGGCGGAGGGCTCGACGGTGATCAGGGACGGGCTCGCCGTGCCGCATGCGCGTGTCGCCGACCTCGCGGAGCCATGCGCGGCGATCGCGACGAGCGAGCGCGGCATCGTCTGGCCCGGCGAGGACTCGGTCGTGCACCTCGTCTTCCTCATGCTGATTCCGCAGGACCGCCCCGCGCTCTATCTGCAGATCCTGCGCGCGCTCGGTGGCGCGCTGAAGGACGACGCGACGCTGCGCGTCGTCGCCGCGATGACGAACGCGGCGGACGTCCACCGCTTCTTCGAGTCCGGCAAGGCGTATCTGCCGCGCTACATCACGGCGGCGGACATCATGAGCCGCGAGTTCCTGACGTTGCGAGAGACGGACACGCTGCAGGCCTGCGTCGACACCTTCATCGGCAATCGCGTGAGCGAGGTCGCCGTGCTGGACCGCGACGGCGACCTGCGCGGCATCGTCCGGGCGGGCGAGCTCCTGCGGGTGTGCCTGCCGGAGTACCTGCTCTGGATGGACGACCTGACGCCGATCGCGAACTTCGAGCCGTTCGCGCTCGTCCTCGAGAACGAGCGCAAGACGTGGCTCCGCGAGATCCTGGTGACGGAGTTCCCGTGCGTCGAGCCCGACGCGCCGGCGATCCAGGTCGCGGGGGAGATGACGCGCTACGGCGCCTCGCGCTGCTACGTGCGCGAGGGCGGGCGGCTCGTCGGGGTCGTCGAGCTGCCGCGGTTCCTCAGCAAGATCTTCCGGGAGTAGCCGACCATGAAGCTCAGCCCGAGACTCATCTTCCTCCTGATCGTCGTCGCCGGCGTCTCGCTCGGCGGCTGGTTCGCTGGGCTCGCGACCAATGCGGTGCAGGTGACGACGCTCGCCGTCTTCGCGATGGTGATCTCGACGACGCTCTTCTTCTGGGAGCGGCGCGTCGCCGCGGCGTTCATCGGCGTCGCCATCCTGATCGCCTCCCACGCCATGACGCTCCAGTCGATCCTCAAGGCGACTGAGCTCGACATCATCTTCTTCCTCGTCGGCATGATGATCATCGTCGGCGCGCTGAAGGACCTCGGGTTCCTCACCTGGGTAATCCAGTCGATCATCAATCGCCGGCGGATGAACGGGGCGTCGTTCACCGCCATCCTCTGCGTCCTCTCGGCCGTGCTGGCCTCGGTGGTGGACGAGGTCTCGTCGATCGTCGTCGTGCTGGCGCTCGTCTTCCAGGTCTGCGAGACGCTGAAGCTCCGTCCGCAGCCGTTCGTGCTGATCGCGGTGATGGCGACGAACATCGGCTCGTCGGCGACGATGCTGGGGAACCCGGTGGGCATCTTCATCGGCAACAAGGCGGGGCTCACCTTCGCGCAGTTCCTCGTCGGGGCGACGCCGGTCGCGGCGCTCTCGCTCGTCGCGGTGCTTGCGCTCACCATCGTCTGGTTCCGCAAGGACATCCGCGCGATGACGCTCGCGATGGCGCGCCACCGCAAGCTCGGACTCGGCCCCGTCCTGCGCATCCCCTACCGGACGGGGCTCTTCATCCTGCTCGCGACGGTCTCGGTGATCGCGTTCCACCACCAGATCGAGCACTTCCTCGCGCTCGGCGGCGCCGCGAACAAGAACGCGTTCCTCATCATGACGCCGCTCATCGTCGCTGGCATCCTGATGATCTGGCGTCCGCACCGCGCGCGGCACTACGTGGAGAAGGACGTCGAGTGGTGGACTCTCCTCTTCTTCATGCTGCTCTTCGCGATCGCCGGGTCGCTCAACGAGAACGGCATCACGCGGAACCTGGCGGACAACCTGACGCGGCACGTGACGGGCGGGCCGAAGGGGATGGTGCCGCTCGTCATCCTCATCGCGTCGCTCGGGTCGGCGTTCGTCGACAACATCGTCTTCGTCGCGGCGTTCACGCCGGTCATCCAGAACCTCGTGGACATTTCGTCGCAGTACGCGACGCTTTGGTGGGCGCTGCTCTTCGGGGCATGCTTCGGCGGCAACGTGACGGTGGTCGGCTCGACGGCGAACATCGTGGCGTCGGGGCTGCTGGAGAAGCACGGGCATGTGCCGATCGCGTTCGGGCAGTGGTTCCGCATCGGCGCGGTGGTGGGGCTCGTGACGGCGCTCATCGCCTGGGCGTGGCTGCTCGTCGTGCCTACGCCGATGCCGTCCGCCCTCGCCGACCCGGCCGCGGCGCCCGCGCCGGTCGATCTGCCGTCGCTCAACAATTGACAGTCAAGGAACAGGGTAGGAAATGATCTGCAACAACATACTCGATGCGCTCGGGCACACGCCGCTGGTGCGGCTGAACCGGATGGTTACGCTGGACATGGCGGAGGTGCTCGTGAAGTACGAGGGGCTCAACGTCGGCGGCTCCATCAAGACGCGCACCGCGGCGAACATGATCGCCGACGCCGAGGCGCGCGGGCTGCTCAAGCCCGACTCGATCATCGTCGAGCCGACGAGCGGCAATCAGGGCATCGGCCTGGCGCTCGTCGGCGCGGTCAAGGGCTACCGCGTCATCATCATCATGCCCGACTCGGTCTCGGAGGAGCGCGTGAAGCTGATGCGCCACTACGGCGCGGAGGTGCGGCTTGTCCACGACGACGGCAACATCGGCGAGGCGATGGCGGGCTGCGTCCGCCAGGCGGAGGAGATGCACGAGGCGGACCCGAAGGTCTACGTGCCGCAGCAGTTCACGAATCCGGCGAATCCCGCCGCGCACAAGCATCACACCGCCCTCGAGATCATGGAGCAGGCGGCGCGTCGCATCGACGGCTTCTGCTCGGGCGTGGGCACCGGCGGCACGCTCTCGGGCATCGGCGAGGTGCTGAAGGCGCAGAACCCGGCGATCGAGATCTGGGCGGTCGAGCCGAAGAATGCGGCGATCCTCGCCGGCGGCACGGTCGGCACGCACCTGCAGATGGGCATCGGCGACGGGCTCATACCTGACAACCTGAACACCCAGATCTACTCGCATATCTGCGTCGTCACCGACGAGGAGGCTCTCGATACCTCGCGTCGGCTCGCCCGCGAGGAGGGGCTGATGGTCGGCATCTCGTCCGGCACGAACGTCTTCGCCGCGCTGAAGCTCGCCAAGCGCATTGGGCCCGGCAAGACGGTCGTCACCGTGCTGCCCGACACCGCCGAGCGTTATTTCTCGACACCGCTTTTCAAGTAGGAGGCATCAGGATGAAGAAGAAGACAGGGCCGGTGAAGGCGATCATCACCGTCGTCGGCAAGGACACGGTCGGCATTCTCGCGCGCACATGCACCTATCTCGCGGAGTCGGGCATCAACATCCTCGACATCTCGCAGACCGTCGTGCAGGACTACTTCAACATGATGATGATCGTCGACTGCGCGAAGTGCCGCAAGCCGTTCGAGGACGTCGCGGCCGAGCTCGGCGAACTCGGCACGGGGATGGGCCTCAAGATCCGCTGCCAGAAGGCGGAGATCTTCGAGAGGATGCACCGAATCTAAATGACGACGGCGATCGATGGCAACCGACAGCAATCGGCTCGATGGCAATCGACCCGACCGCTCTCGATGGCAACCGACGACAATCGAACATAACGGAACCAGACCATGATTAACATCTCGGAAGTTCTTGAGACCAACAAGATGATCCTCGAGGAGAACCTCGACGTGAGGACCATCACGATGGGCGTCTCGCTCCTCGATTGCGCCGACCGTTCGCTTGCGGCGACATGCCGGAAGGTGGAGGCGAAGCTGATGCGCCTCGCGCGCGACCTGGTGGGGACCGGCGACGACATCGGCCGCGAGTTCGGCGTGCCGATCGTCAACAAGCGCATCTCCGTCACGCCCATCGCACTCGTCGGCGCGGCGTGCTGCCGGCGTCCGGCGGACTTCGTGCGGCTGGCGCGGACGCTCGACCGGGCGGCGCGGCGGCTGGGCATCAACTTCATCGGCGGCTACTCGGCGGTCGTCTCGAAGGGCATGACGCCGGCGGACGAGCTCCTCATCCGCTCCATTCCCGCCGCGCTCGCGGTGACCGAGCGCGTCTGCGCCTCGGTCAACGTCGGTTCCACGAAGACCGGCATCGATATGGACGCCGTTCGGCTCATGGGCGAGATCATCAAGGAGACAGCCGCGCGCACCGCCGACCGCGACTCGCTCGGTTGCGCGAAGCTGGTCGTGCTCTGCAACGCGCCGGACGACAATCCCTTCATGGCCGGCGCGTTCCACGGCGTCACCGAGGGCGACGCCGTCGTGAACGTCGGCGTGAGCGGCCCGGGCGTCGTCAACCACGTCCTCCGGAGTTGCCGCGGGGCGGACTTCGAGACGCTCTGCGAGACCATCAAGCGCACGGCGTTCAAGATCACGCGCGTCGGGCAGCTCGTCGCGCAGGAGGCTTCTCGGCGGCTCGGCGTGCCGTTCGGCATCATCGACCTCTCGCTCGCTCCGACGCCGGCCGTCGGGGATTCCGTCGCGGACATCCTCAAGGAGATCGGACTGGAGCATCCGGGCGCGCCGGGCACGACTGCGGCGCTCGCGCTCCTCAACGACCAGGTGAAGAAGGGCGGTGTGATGGCGAGCTCCTACGTCGGCGGGCTTTCCGGCGCGTTCATCCCGGTCTCGGAGGATCAGGGCATGATTGACGCCGTCAACGCCGGTGCGCTCACGATCGAGAAGCTCGAGGCGATGACCTGCGTCTGCTCGGTCGGTCTCGACATGATCGCGATTCCCGGCGACACGCCGGCCTCGAGCATCTCCGGCATCATCGCCGACGAGGCGGCGATTGGCATGGTCAACCAGAAGACGACCGCCGTGCGCGTCATTCCCGTCGCCGGCAAGACCGTCGGCGAGACCGTCGAGTTCGGCGGGCTCCTCGGCCATGCGCCGATCATGAGCGTGTCGCGGTTCTC
>CACYCW010000144.1 GCA_902773015.1 uncultured bacterium | reverse complement strand
GGGCGGCTTACCGCGCGTGAACGCATCGCCCAGGTGGCCGACGAGGGGACGTTCGCGGAGCTGTTCCGCGCCGTCAGCTATTCCGACCATCTCGAGTTCCACGACGCGACGGGCCCCTACAAGGCGAAGGTCGAGGCGACGATCGCCAAGACGGGCGAGACCGAGTCGGTGGTGGTGGGCACATGTGCGATCGACGGCCATCCGGTGATGCTGGGAGTGATGGATTTCGCGTTCATGGGCGGCAGCCTCGGCACCGGCACGGGCGAGCGCATCGCCCGCGCGTGCGAGCAGGCGATCCGCGAGCGGCGTCCGCTCGTCCTCTTCAGTGCCTCGGGCGGCGCGCGCATGCACGAGGGCATCCTCTCGCTCATGCAGATGGCGAAGACGTCCGCCGCGATCGGCTACCTGAAGGAGGCGGGGCTTCCCTACATCTCGGTGCTGACCGACCCGACGACGGGCGGCGTGAGCGCGTCGTACGCGATGCTCGGCGACATCAACATCACCGAGCCGAAGGCGCTCATCGGTTTCGCCGGCCGGCGTGTCATCGAGAACACCATCCACCAGAAGCTGCCGGCCGACTTCCAGAGCGCCGAGTATCTCGAGCGCCACGGCTTCATCGACCGCATCGTCGAGCGGGCCGAGCTCAAGGGCTTTATCGCCAAAATGCTGAACTACTGGGGGTTCTGATGAAGAGCGCAATGGACAAGGTCAAGCTGGCGCGGGACCCGAAACGTCCGCACCTCGGGGATTTCATCCGCCACGTTTGCAGCGACTTCGTGGAGCTGCACGGCGATCGGCTTGTCAACGACGACCGCGGGCTCATCGGCGGCTTCGCGACGATCGGCCGTCACAAGGTGCTCGTGCTGGGCCATCACAAGGGCGAGACGGTCGAGGAGAACGTCGAGGCGAACTTCGGCATGGCGAATCCCGACGGCTACCGCAAGGCGATGCGCCTCGCGCGGCTGGCGGAGAAGTTCCACAACCCGATCGTGACCTTCGTGGACACGCCCGGCGCATATCCGGGCCGTGAGGCCGAGGAGCGTGGCCAGGCCGAGGCGATCGCGAAGTCGCTCGAGTTCTTCGCGCTGCTGAAGACGCCGATCGTCGTGGTCATCACCGGCGAGGGCGGCTCGGGCGGCGCGCTGGCGATCGCCGTCGGCGATCGGGTGCTGATGATGGAGAACGCGGTCTACTCGGTGATCTCGCCGGAGGGCTGCGCGGGCATCCTCTGGCGCGACGGCGCCCAGGCGGCCGCAGCGGCCGAGGCCCTGAAGATCACCGCGCCGGATCTGAAGCGGCTCGGTGCGATCGACGAGATCGTGAAGGAGCCCGCGGGCGGCGCCCAGACCGACCGCGTTGCCGCGTGCGCCGCCGTGAAGAAGGCCGTCGTCGCCGCGCTGGACGCGCTCGTCGCCGTTGACCTCGACGAGCTCCTCGAGCGTCGTTACGACCGCCTGCGCGCGATGGGCAACTTTCATCCGGAGGCCCCAGCTGGGGG
The DNA here is from genome assembly GCA_902773015.1 of uncultured bacterium. Taxonomy (GTDB): domain Bacteria; phylum Verrucomicrobiota; class Kiritimatiellia; order RFP12; family UBA1067; genus UBA1067. Next base: position 2,946 of record CACYCW010000144.1, on the reverse strand, counting down.
CCAGTGACCATGGTGCCGCGAAAATACCTGGGCATCTTCACGATGCTCGTGAGCTGCTTCGCGCTGTGGGGGTTGCTCAACAACATGACGGACAACCTCGTGCCCGCCTTCCAGCGCATCTTCACGATGGACCAGTCGCGGGCGGGGCTCGTGCAGGTCGCGTTCTACGGGGCGTATGCCGTCCTCGCCATCTTCGCCGCGGTGCTGGCGGAGGAGCTCAGCTACCGCAAGGGCGTGCTGATCGGGCTGGCGATCTACATCATCGGCGCGCTCCTCTACATCCCCGCCTGCATCGCGCAGAGCTTCGACATCTACTTCATCGCCATCTTCATCGTGGCGGGAGGGTGCTCGCTCCTGGAGACGACGTGCAATCCCTACGTCCTCTCGCTCGGCGACGAGGCGACGGCCGTCCGTCGGCTCAACTTCGCGCAGATGTTCAATCCGGTCGGGTCGATGATCGGCATCGTGCTCGCGCAGCAGCTCATCCTCTCCCACCTCAACCCGGCGACGGCCGAGGCGCGCGCGGCGATGGAGCCGGCCGTGCGCGAGGGGATCATTCGCAGCGAGCTCTTCTGGGTGTGTGCGCCGTACGTGGGTCTTTGCGCGATCGCCGCGCTCATCTGGCTCTTCTTCCTCCTCAAGCGCGAGGGCGAGACAGGCGCGACCGCCGCCGCGTTGGGGCGGATCGGCATTGCGCTCGTCTTCTCGATCCTGCCGATGACCGTGCTCTACTTCCTCTTCCCGGAGATGGACAAGATCGCCTGGGTGCTCTGCGGCGTCGCGGGGCCGGTCGTCTACGTCATCCTCCTGCGGGACTACCGGTCGATGCTCGTGACGCTCCTTCGCACCCCGCGCTACTGGTGCGGTGTCATCGCTCAGTTCTTCTACGTCGGGGTGCAGATCGCCGCGTGGACGTGGCTCAACGTCTACTGCCAGAAGGAGCTCGGCGTCACGCCGGCGCAGGGGGCGATCTACTACACGATCGCGATCTCGCTCTTCATCGCCGCGCGCTGGATCGCGACGTTCCTCATGAAGTACCTCGACCCGGCGCGGATGATGGCGCTTTGCGCGGGCGGGGCGATCGTGAGCTGCCTCGGGGTCATGTACCTGCCGACGCGCGTCATCTTCACCATCGGCTCGCTGCCGTTCAGCTGGAACGTTATCTGCCTCGTGGCGATGAGCGGCTTCATGTCGCTCATGTTCCCGACGATCTACGGCCTCGCGCTCGGCGGACTCGACGCACGGGCGCTCAAGCTCGGCGCCTCCGGGCTCATCATGGCGATTCTCGGCGGCGCGATCATCACGCCGTGGATGGCCGCGATCATCGGCGACAACGGCTCGATGTGGTGTACGCTCACCTCGGCCTATCCAGCCGACTGGGACGGCGACCTGAAGCTCTCGCGCATGTCGCTCCGGGCGAGTTTCGTCGTGCCGGCGATCTGCTTCGCCGTCGTGGGCGCCTATGCGCTCGCCTTCGGCCGCGGCAGGCGACGGAATTTGGCATAATCGTATCCAAACGGCGATCGCCGTGACGTGAAGAAAGGAGTCTGGATCGGCCATGAAGAAGGCGCTCATCACTGGTATCACCGGACAGGACGGTAGCTATCTCGCCGAACTGCTGCTCGGCAAGGGCTATGAGGTGCACGGCATCATCCGTCGCGCCTCGACCTTTAATACTGAGCGCATCGACCATCTCTACCAGGATCCGCATGTCAACGGCGTGAAGATGTTCCTTCATTACGGCGACCTCGGCGACAGCTCAAACCTCATCCGGCTTGTCTACGAGACCCAGCCGGACGAGATCTACAACCTTGCCGCGCAGAGCCATGTGCGCGTCTCGTTCGATTCGCCCGAGTTCACCGGCGACGTCGATGCGCTGGGGACGATGCGTCTGCTGGAGGCGATCCACCTCACAGGGCGCGACAAGTTGACGAAGTTCTACCAGGCCTCGACCTCGGAGCTGTTCGGTCTTGTCCAGGAGGTGCCGCAGAAGGAGACGACGCCGTTCTATCCGCGAAGCCCCTACGCCGTCGCGAAGCTCTACGGCTACTGGGCGGTCAGGAACTACCGCGAGGCGTATGGCGTCTTCGCCTCGAACGGCATTCTCTTCAACCACGAGTCGCCGCGACGAGGCGAGACGTTCGTCACGCGCAAGATCACGCGTGCGGTCGGCCGGATCAAGATGGGGCTGCAGGAGAAGCTCTACATGGGCAACATCAACTCGCTCAGGGACTGGGGCTTCGCCGGCGATTACGTCGAGGGCATGTGGCGGATTCTCCAGCATGACAAGCCCGACGAGTTCGTGCTCGCGACGGGCGAGATGCACTCGGTGAAGGAGTTCCTTGAAGAGGCGTTCGCGCTTGTCGACCTTGACTGGGAGAAGTACGTCGAGTGCGACAAACGGTATTTCCGGCCGACAGAGGTCGACCAGCTCCTGGGCGACGCCTCGAAGGCCAGGCGCGAGCTCGGCTGGGAGTCGAAGGTGAAATTCAAGGACCTCGTGAAAATGATGGTCGAGAGCGACCTGAAGCTCGCCGAAAAGGAGCTGCGGCTGAAGGGCTGACCGCAGAAAGTTATCCGATTAGGTTGCGTTGACTCGTACTCTGAGTGATATAACCTAAAAATCGCAGTTGCAGTCAATGCCGAATGGATGACGGGCTGATGCGCCATTGATTTCAACTGCGATTTTTAGGTATAATGCGCATGTGAAAATCATTCCCATGTCCTGCCTCATCCCGGCGGGGAGAGCGCGAGGGTCTGTTCCATTGGCACCGAAAAAGATCAAATGGCGTCATGTAGGCAAGGTTGATGGTCTTTCGTTCAAGATTAGCGATGAAGATCTTTGCTCATTATATCTATACGGCCATTGTAGAGCGTCCCCATTGTCCCATATGTCTCCAATGTCCCCGTGATTAACGAAAAGCAGACTGGATTGGCAGGATTTGG
>CACYCW010000143.1 GCA_902773015.1 uncultured bacterium | reverse complement strand
GTGTTGGACATCCTGACGTTCGCCCACCAGCCCGCCGTCTCCCAGGCGTCGACCGACACGCCGTCGAGCTCGAAGACGCGCGCCGCGCCGGCATAGGCCGCCTTGACCTTCGCAAGCACCTCGGCGGGCGGCGTCACGGTCTTCGTGTTGATCTCGCCCGACTGCGCGTACTTGCGGAGCGGAGCGACGAGCGCGCTGAGCGGCTTGTCGCTCGCCGAGACGATGTTCGCGAGCGCGAACGTCGCCATCGACGACGACTCGGCCGTCGAATTGGCCTTGAAGTAGTAGTGGCCGGAGAGTTCGCCCGCGAAGATCGCGTCGTTCTGCCGCATCTGCTCCTTGATGAAGGAGTGGCCGACCCGGCTCATCATAGGCTTGCCGCCAGCCGCGGCGATCACCTCCTCGCAGACCTTCGACGAGCGCAGATCGTAGAAGCACACGGCGCCGGGATGGCTCGCGAGGAGGTCCTGCGAGATGAGCGCCGTGATGAAGTCCATCGGGATGATCTCGCCCTTCTCGTCGAGGAAGCCCGCGCGATCGGCATCGCCATCGTAGGCGACGCCGAAGGCGTACTTGCCCGGGTTCTCGCGGATGCGCGACTGCAGATCCTTCAGCGTCTCGACGTGCAGAGGATTCGCGTCGTGGTTCGGGAAGTTGCCGTCATACTCGCCGTAGAGCGCGTCATAGGTGATCGCGGAGCCATTGAACGCCACCGACTCGGCGATGCCCATGCCGTTGGCGAAGTCAAGCGCGAGATGGAGCGGACGCTTCAGGTGGGCGAAGGCCTGCACGTGGCGCGCGTAGTCGGCGGCGACGTCGACCTTCGTGACCTCGCCGATGCCCGCGGGCGGATCGTCCGGCGTGATGTCCGCGAAGAGGCGCTCGATGTCCTTGATGCCGGTCGCACCGGAGATCGGCACGGCGTTCGCCTTGCAGAGCTTGCAGCCGTTCCATTCCCGCGTGTTGTGCGAGGCGGTGATCATCACCGATCCGTCGGCCTTGAGCGAGGCGTTGGCGAAATAGCTCATCGGCGTGGAGGCGAGGCCGATATCGACGACGTCGACGCCCTCGTCCACCAGCCCCTTGGAGAACGCGGCGAAGAGCGAGTCGGACGAGGTGCGGCAGTCGCGGGCGACGACGACCCGTCCCTTGCCGGAGAAGCCGCAGAACTGCGCGTAGGCGCGCGCGATGCGATAGAAGGTGTCCTCGTCGAGGTCCTTCCCGTAGATGCCACGTATGTCGTAGGCCTTGAAGATTCCCATGTCGTTCCTTGTCCTTTTCGTTTGTCTTTCCGTCCTGAAGCGTCGCTCTGTTTCGCTTATTATATCAAATCACAGCATACCCTCGCAACGGCGCGATCGGTCAGAGCTTCTCCGCGAGCTCCCGGATGCGCCGCGAGGTCCGAACGGCGCAGAACTGCTTGCCGCACATCGAGCAGTGGTCGTCGCTGTGCGCCTCGTCCGTGAAGGCACGCGTCAGCAACCACCGCTCGCGGGCGTGGCGCGGGTCGAGGCAGAGCTCGAACTGGCGGTCCCAGTCGAACGCCGCGCGCGCATCGGCCATGGCATCGTCGCGCTTTCGCGCACCGGGCAGGCCGCGCGCGACGTCCCCGGCGTGCGCGGCGATGCGATAGGCGATGCATCCCTGGCGAACCTCCTCGCCGTCCGGCAGCCCGAGATGCTCGGCGGGCGTCACGTAGCAGAGCAGCGACGCGCCGTAGGTCGCCGCCGCCGTCGCGCCAATCGCCGAGACGATGTGGTCGTAGCCCGGCGCGATGTCGGTGACGACCGGCCCGAGCACGTAGAACGGGGCCTTCTCACAGACCTCCTGCTGACGCTCCATGTTCAGCCGGATCTGGTCGAACGGCACGTGTCCTGGGCCCTCGACCATCACCTGTACGCCGCGTTTCCGGCAGCGCGCGACCAGTTCGCCGAGAACGTCCAGCTCGCCGAACTGCGCCGCGTCGCTCGCGTCCGCGAGACAGCCAGGGCGCAGGCCGTCGCCGAGCGAGACGGTGACGTCGTGCTCGAGGAGGATGTCCATCACCTCGTCCCAGTGGGTGTAGAGCGGGTTCTCCTCATGGCTGGACATCATCCATTCCGCCATGATCGCGCCGCCGCGCGAGACGATGCCCATCTTGCGTTTCATTGCGAGCGGGACGTGACGGAGGAGCAGCCCCGCGTGAAGCGTCATGAAGTCGACGCCCTGCTCTGCCTGGGCCCGGATGACGTCCAGGAGGAAGCCCGGGTCCATCTGCGGGATGTCCCCCTCGAGCCGTGAGATCGTCTCGTAGACGGGCACCGTGCCGAGCGGACGATCGCTTGCGTCGAGCATGCCCTGGCGAATCGCCTTCAGGTCATCCGAGCCGACGGAGAGGTCCATCACGAAATCCGCGCCCGCGTCGAGCGCGATCCGGAGCTTCTCCAACTCGTCGCCCTTGCCGGAGTGAGTGACGCTGCGCCCGAGGTTGGCGTTGATCTTCGTCGTGAACATCCGCCCGACGCCAACGGGCTTCGCGCGGACATGATGGATGTTGAGCGGAATCACCGCCTCGCCTGACGCGACCGCGGCGCGAACCGTCTCGAGCTCGACGCCCTCGTCGGCCGCGACAACCTTCATCGCGTCCGTGATGATGCCCGCACGGGCTGCTTGAAGCTGTGTCATGATTTCCTGACGTCCTCCTCTCACTTGACCTCGCGATACCGCGCGAGCGCCTTCTCGTAGGCTGGCGAACCGAAGAACCCGCAGGGGCGGAACTCTGGGCAGAAGCCGCGGTAGACGCACTCGGGCACGCAGCACGCGGCGACCTCCGGCTCTTTCTCGGCGATCGCGTCGACGACTAGCTGCCAGGCCTCGCGCGTCTCGGGACTCGCCTGTCCGCAGAGGCGGCGGCGCGAGATGAACATCACCGCCTGCGCGTTCGCAAAGCACTCGTGCATGACGGGCGCATCCTGCCGGCTCTCATCGCGAACGACACCCGTGCGGTCCGTGCGCTGGGTCGAGACGAAATGCTCGATGCCAAACTTGTGCCGCACGAAGTGGACGGATACCCAGTAGGGAAGGTCGAGCCATTTCCAGTTAAACGTGAGCTTGCGGATTGGCGAGTGCTCAGCCAGGAGAATGCGCTTCTTCCACCGCGAACTCGGCTCCTTGGTACCCTCGTCCTGGCGAATCGTGGTGCGCGCCGCGTCCGCGACCTCGCGCCAGGTTCCCTTCACTTTCAAGAACTTGATCGTTGACATGCGGCAATTATATCAAATTCCACCGCCTGAGGACAAGGCACACCGCGTCTTTGAAGAACTCCTCCACGGGGATCAGCTCCTCATCTTAACCGGAAACCGCCTTCTCGTCCGACGTCCAGTCGTGCATGGACGCCTCGAACTCGCCGACAAGGTCAGCATATCAGGACATGATCTTCCAGCAGTGAAAATCAATTCAGGGCGAGAAGTTTTTCGGACGGCACGAGATAATCGAAAAATCCGTCCTCTTCGATGGAAGGTTCTAGTTCCCCGGCATAGACAAGAACGGTTTTCACCGATTTGCTTTTCGGAAGTGCGAGCCTTTCAATCTTTCGCTGTACGTCATCGACGACCGTGGCGGCTATACGCCCTTTCCGCTTGATCTCGACAATGTATACGCATTTCGGCAACTGAACCAGCATGTCAATCTGCACACCCGGCCCGCATTTTCCCCCTCTGCGGAAATACGGAGCGACGGACTCGACATTCTTCCCCATAAGCCCTATCTCCTTGGCCAGAAGCGGAAAATTATTCAGAACGAAATTCTCAAACTGAAGGCCCATTATCGTGTCCCACCCGGGAAGCCGTTCAAGCGACATATACCTGAACACGCCGGATTCTATCGCAGTGCGCTTCGGCAGAACGTACTTCAGGTAAAAACGAGTGTAGTTGTCCTTCAGCCGGTAGCGCACTTCGCGGGACGGCTTTCCAGTCTGCGGATTCAGTCCGGTCGATGCAGCCACAAAACCCGCTTCCGCCAGCTCCTTCAAGTCTGTCGACAGGTGTCCGTTCGGATCGGAACCGAACCGCGCGGCAAGCTCCGCCGCGCTGGCTGATCCGTCGGACAGCATGGTTACGATCCGCTTCTTAGCTACAACAGTCGCGTCGAACACGTCGTCAAATATCCGGTTGAAGTCCCCGTACAGATAGCCGTCGGGATCGAAGCACAGCCTCCGCGCATTCTCGTCCGCAGAAAGGGAGGCGTCGATCTCGGCCAGGTACTTTGGAACTCCTCCAGTTATCGCGAGCATGTCAAGCACCTCGCCCGTCGAGACGCGCGCCGCCTTGCGCCCCCAGAACGACAGGCACTCGTTCGCCGGAAGCTCGGGAAGCGTGATGTCGAGGGAAATCCGCCCGACGAACCCCTTCCCATGCTGTATATTGGCATTGATCCAGGCCGAGACGCTTCCGGCAACCACGAGGATCAGCCTCTGCTTCTTCGAAAGCTGGATATCCCATGCGTTCTTGAGAAGCCCGGCAAACGCCGGATCGTATTTCCCCATCCAGGAAATTTCGTCTAAAAACACGATGGTCCTCTCGCGCGCCCCGACCGCCGCAGAAAGTGCATCGAACGCCTTCGCCCAGCCATCGACCTTCCGCTCCGACGTCCCGGTTTGATGCGAAAGGCGCTCGCAGAAATTCTCCAACTGCCGCGCGTTCGTCATCTTTCTGTCCGGAGGCAGGCCTGCTATTTCGATAAACCTGCACCCTGCGCGACGCGCAAACTCCTCCACCAGCGTAGACTTCCCGATGCGCCGGCGACCCGAAACCACGGCAAACGACGAGCCGTGCTTGCGCCACAACGCATCCAGCTTCGCAAGATACTCCTCTCGGCCAACAAATCCCATCTTGTCATCTCCTTTCAAAAAACTATTCCGAACAACATGGAATTATACCATACGCCGCGCCGCACCGCAATGAGAATTGGGCGACTAAATTCAGTTTTACAATTTAGTCGCCCAACTACGGCTATTCGAAATCGGGCGACTAATTTAGATTTTATGAAATAGTCGCCCATTGGCGTCCGCGTCTTTGAAGAACTCCTCCGCGGAGATCAGCTCCACATCTTAACCGGAAACCGACTTCTCGTCCGCCGCCCAGTCGAAGATGATCTTAAAAGGGCTGTTTTTCTGGCCTCCGGGCCAGATTTGCCGCCGTGCGCTCGGAGATGGTCTTCTCCGCCTTCTCGCGCGTCACGCCGTAGATGCGCATCACCATCCGCGCCTTGATGTCCGCAAACGTCTTTTTCGCGCGTCCATTCCGCTTGCGCGGACTGCCCGTACAGTCCGCAGCCCTGTGGTTTTCCATTTCGCCGAAGAATTCCTCGGCGGTCATCATCTCGTCGTCATTTTTCTGTCAACCATCGGAGAAAGGAAACTCCCCCTCTTCGACTTCGGCGGAGGCTGTAGGATGCCCATGCATGAAATACGAAGAGAGGCGCGCG
>CACYCW010000142.1 GCA_902773015.1 uncultured bacterium | reverse complement strand
GCTGAACGTGCCAAAGAAAGTCTGCGTCGCCGGATTCGACGACGCGAAGATCGCAAAGCTTCTTAACCCGCCGCTAACAACGATTCGTCAGCCCGTGAAGCACCTTGCGGAGACTGCTGTCGCGTCGCTCCTGCAGCGCATACGAAACCCCAATCTCGCCCCGCGCACAATCCTCCTTGACGCCCAGATGATTGTCCGCAGTTCGACATAATGACGACCGACGCACGTTGTCCGACATAGCCGGGGAAGTTGTTCTTCGCCGACGGCGCAAAGTAGAGATAGAGCGCGTGTGTCCGACCATCGTCGCCGGTCGACCGTCTACCCGAACGCGAGATAAACGAGCACCGAGACCACGGTCGTGGTCGCCCCGACAAGCGTGCCGAACGGGAAGAGGCGCAACCGGTCCTTGACGCCGATCCCCACCGCGCCCGCCGTCGCATGGAAGAAGCTCCCGTGCGGCAGCGCATCGAAGATCGTGCCACCAGCGTGCATCATCGCCGCGGCGGAGAGCGCCGGGATGCCCGCCTCCGTGAGCGTGACGGCGAAGGTCTGCGCGGCAATCGTGACGCCGGCGGTAGTGGAGGCCGTCGCGCCCGAGAGCAGCACACTGGAGAGCGGCGCAAGCGCAAAGACCGGCAGATGGCAGGCCGTCAGGAGGCGGATCATGTCCGCATTGAGCGACGATCCGCGCACGATGCCGGCGACGGTGCCGGTGCCGATGAGCAGGATCGCGACGCCCGTCACCTTCGACAGTCCGTATTCCGAGAACACCACCGTCTCCCGCGCACGACCACACGCGATAATCGAGACGAGCCCGCCCGCCGGCAGCGCCACGAGCGGGTCGACCGCGATTCCGCAGATGGGGCGCAACATGAGCAGCGCAACCACGGCGAGCGGGCCCGTAGCCGCCTGGACGACCGAAGGCCCGGAGGCGCCTGCGTCCGCCTCGCCGCCGACCAGCGTCGACTCGCACGTCGTCCAGCGCCTCGCGAGCCACGTCGCGAGCGCGATCGTCATCGCGAACGCGCACGCGGCGGGGATGAGGTTCGCCGCCATGACCGACGGTAGATCGAGCTTAAACGCCTCGGCGACGGCGATCGTGTTCGGGTTCGGCGATATGACATTGCCGGCCTTACCCCCGCCGACCATCGCCAGGAGTAGCGCCGGAATGGGGATGCCCGCCTTGCGCCCGACCGCGAGCGCGACCGGCGAGACCGTGATGACCGCGATGTCGACGAACACGCCGACGGCCGTCACGATCAGCGCGGCAAGCGCCACCGCCACGAGAGCGAAACGCGCGCCGAGAGCACCGACGATCGCATCCGCGATGCGTGCCGCGCTGCCGGTGCGAACGAGCGCGCCGACGAGCACGCCCGAGGCGAGGATGCGCAGCACCGAGGGCATCATCGCCTGCGTGCCGGAGATCATCGCCGAGACGGTGTCGACGAGCCCGCCACCGCCCAGGAGACCGCCCGCCAGCGCCCCGAGGACGAGCGCGTACGCCGGCGTCACCTTGCGCACGATGAGGATGATCGCGAGCGCAAGCCCGGCGAGTGCGCCCCACGTCGCGAACGTCGCCGTCATGGACGCGCCCCCTTCCCGCGGAACCGGTCGACGATCAGCGCGATCGCCCCGTCTCCGGTCAGGTTGACCGCCGTGCCCATGCCGTCAAGCGCCATGTAGAGCGCGATCATGATCGCGTAGCGCTCCGGCGAGAACCCGAGCGCGGTCTCCGCGACCGAGGCGGAGGCCAGCACCACGCCGCCCGGCACCCCTGGCGAGGCGACGGCGATCACGCTGATCATCAGGATGTACTGGACGAACGCGCCGGGCGCGAGCGGCTCACCCGCCAGCACCATGATGCCAGCGGCGTAGACGACCATGTTCGCCATAGACCCGGAGAGATGAACGTTGGAGCAAAGCGGAATCACCAGATCGGCAGTCTCGTCCGAAACGCCGTTGAGCTTCGTCTGCCGCAGGGTGTAGGGAATCGTCGCTGCCGAGGAGCAGCAGCCCCAGCCAGTCAGGTAGGCCGGCAACATCGTCCAGAGCGCAGTGAACGGATTGCGCCTCGCGATCATTCCCGCGACGAGGTACTGCGCCACGAGCACGCTCGAGGTCGTCGCCAGCGCAAGCAACATGATCTTGAGGCACCCGCCCCCGACCGCGGCGAGCTTGCCGCTCGCCGTGAGATCGGCCATCACCGTGAGGATGTAGAACGGCAGGAATGGCACAAACGCCTTCGCAATCGTCGCCATCACGACGTTGCGCAGCTCCGCGAACGCCCGCATCAGGATCTCGGCGCGCACCGCGATGACGCCGAGGCCCATCATGAAGGCGGCGACGAGCGCCGTGGTGACGGCCATCACTGGCGGGATCTGCAACTGGAAGAACGCCGGGAACACCTTGCTCTTCACCGCCTCGCCAAACGCACCGGACGAGAGGATCGCCGGAAAAACGCCACATGAAACCCCATAGGCGAACGCGCCCGCAAGAAGCGTCGAGGCGTAGGCGATACCCATCGTCAGCAGGAGCATCCGCCCCGCGCTCTTGCCGGTGTCCGCGATCGCTGGCGTCACGAGCCCGATGATGATGAACGGCACGAAGAAGCGGATGAACTGGCCGAACAGGTCGCGGAAGCAGTTGAGCGCGCGAATCGTCCAGTCCGGCGAGACCAGGCCGATGACCACGCCGAGGACGATCGCGGCGAAAAGCCTGGAGAGAAGACCGGGCCTGTATTTAATCATTCGCCTCCTTTCACCAGGCGGAACGCCTGCTCCGCCGTGGCCGTGAGATTCGCCGCGGCCACCGCCTCGTCCATCGCCTCCTCCAGCGTCGTCACACGCCGAAGTATCGGGAAGTAGGCATCTATGCCGGCCTCATTCAGCGCCTCGACGCCATCGCCGAGACAGCCGGCGAAGGCGACGACCAGCTTGCCGTACCGCTTCGCGAGTCGCGTGACGCCGATCGGCGCCTTGCCCATCACTGTCTGACCGTCAAGCCGTCCCTCGCCAGTCACGACCACGTCGGCGTCTCGCACGAATTCCTCAAGATGGGTCTCCGATAGGATGAGATCGACGCCAGGCACCAGTTCGGCGCCGAAGAACGCCTTGAACGCAAAACCCAGACCCCCGGCCGCACCGGCTCCGGGAGCGGCTGAGAGGTTGAGCGGCTGAGAGGTTGAGCGATCGAGAGGTTGAGAGGTGATGGTGGCGAAGTGGGCGAGCGCGGCATCGAGTTCACGAACCATCTCTGGCGTGGCCCCCTTCTGCGGACCAAACACCGCGCTCGCGCCGTTCGGTCCGCAGAGCGGATTGGTGACGTCGCAGGCGATGCGGAAAGAAAGGTTGGGAAGTTGAGAGGTTGAGGGGTTGAGGGGTTGAGCCAGCGTGGAATTTGGTGGAGGGAGAATGCGGGAGAGGCGCGCGAGAGCGGCACCGCCGCGAGGGAGATCGTTGTTCTCGGCGTCGAGCAGACGGAAGCCGAGCGCCTGCAGCATGCCGGCCCCGCCGTCATTGGTGGCGCTGCCGCCGATTCCGATGACGAACTTTCGCGCACCGTTCGCCACCGCGTCAAGAATCATCTCGCCGACCCCGTAGGTCGTCGTGAAAAGCGGATTCCGCTCCGCGCCCGAGACGAGTGTGAGCCCGGCCGCCTGGGCCATCTCCATCACCGCGACATTCCCCGGCAGAAGTCCGTATCTAGCCTCCGTCGGTCGTCCGGCAGGACCCGTCACCGTGACGCGCCTCGCCTCGCCGCCCAGTCCGGCGACAAGCGCGTCCATCGTGCCCTCGCCGCCGTCCGCGAGCGGACGTACCTCGCATGTCACACCCGGAATGGCTCGTCTCACTTCTTCAGCCGCAGCATTCCCCGCGGCAATCGAACTAAGGGAGCCCTTGAACGAGTCAATCGCGATTACGACCTTTTTGAACATGATGGTGTTCCTGTTGCCATTGCATTGGAAATGCGCGGGAAGGGACTTCCGTGACCCACGCCTCGGAATCCGTCGCGAACGTCTCGCCAGGCGGGAGCAGAAGCGACTCGCCGCTTCCCGGCAGGTAAATCGCCCGCCAGAGTGCGCTCGGCGCAAGTTCCGCCGAGGACTTTCGTTCAAACGAGAAACAATGGCATCTCACACCTTCACTCGGCTGTGGCGGCGGGAGGCTGAGATCCATCGCGGACAGCCCCTCCGCCACCTGCAGGGGACGCGGTCGCCCGTCCGCACCAACCCGCCCCCAGTCATAGAGACGAAATGTCGTGTCGCTCGACTGCTGCACCTCGTAGACCGATGTACCCTCGCCAATCGCGTGCACAAGTCCGCCCGGGATGAAATAGCACTCGCCAACCTTTGCGTCGAAACGGACGAGCAGCGTCTCGAATGACCCGTCGTCGACGGCCCGCTCGATGTCAGCGCGCGTGACGCCGGACCGAAAGCCCGCGAAAATCAGCCCGGGGCGCAACACGCACCACATTTCCGTCTTCGCCTCGCCGCCGACCGTGCGCGCCGTCGTCTCGTTCGGATGCACTTGCACGCTGAGCCGCTTCTCCGCGACGATCCGCTTGATCAGCAACGGAAAACCCGGGCACACGTCACGCAGCGTCCGTCCACCGCCGCCTTGAATCCGCCCGGGAGCGCTGGGATGCGCAGAGACAAGCCATTCCTCCGTGCCCCAGAGCGCGGTACGCACATACGGCTCGAATCGCAGGGCTTCCATCGCGCCCGCACTCACGCCTTCAGCGTGCCGAACGGAGAGAGCGTCGCACCGGGCGCGACATCCACGAGAACCGGTGTGCCGCAGGCGACCGTGGCGCCATCGCCGACGGTCATCCCGGGCGCCGTGCAACTGTTCGTACCCATGAAGACGTCCGCGCCGATCTTCGTGTGCCCAGAGAGCGACACGCCGGGCGCAATGTTCGCGAAATCGCCGACGACCGAGTCGTGCCCCACGCCCGAGCGGGCGTTGATGACCACGAACTTGCCGATGTCCGTGCCGACGGAGACGACCGCCTCGACGGCGATGTAGGTGCCGTGGCGGAACTCCGTCGTCGGCGCGACCTGCGCCGTCGGGTCGATGAGCACCGGAAAGTCATGCCCGCGGAGCTGCGCGTAGATGCGCCGGCGAATCGCGTTGTCGCCGATCGCAATGAAGACGGACGCCCCGGGATTGTCCCTCGATGCCTGCGCCACAGAACCGAGCAGCGGATAGCCCTCGAAGTTGCCGGACGCCTTCGCGGGGTCGTCATCGGCGAATCCGATCACGTTCCACAGCGGCTGCTGCGCCGCTTTGTTGATGCGCTCGACGGTCCATACGGCCTCGCGGCCGAATCCGCCCGCCCCGACGATGAAGAGGTCCCTCATGTTGCTGTTCTCCTGTTTGCGAACATTATACCATTTATTTCCACGTCGCGCGGCAGAAGATCCCGCTCGGGCAGCTGAACGACGCGCCCTCGAGCAGCATCTCCCCGCTCTCGAGTGTCGCCGACGGCAGGAGCTGGGCGAGGATGTTCGATGCCACGATCGGCGAGAGCCCGGGCGTGTGTGAGGAGAAAAGGACAAAACGCGGCGTTTCCGACAGGAGGTCCCGTGCAAGCTCGAGCGTCGTTTTCAGGTCACGTTCGATGCGGTACATCTCGCCGCCCGCACCACGGCCGAATGTCGGCGGATCGAG
>CACYCW010000141.1 GCA_902773015.1 uncultured bacterium | reverse complement strand
AGGCGGAGTCGCGCTCATCAAGGTCGGCGCCGCGACCGAGGCCGCGATGAAGGAGAAGAAGGATCGCGTCGACGACGCGCTGCACGCGACGCGCGCGGCGGTCGAGGAAGGCATCGTTCCCGGCGGCGGCGTCGCCTACCTGCGCGCCCAGAAGGCCATCGAAGCCCTTAAGCTCGAGGGTGACGCGGCGGTCGGCGCGAAGATCATCGCCCGTGCGATCGAGGCTCCGCTCCGCAAGCTCGTCGAGAATGCCGGCCAGGAGGCCGCGCTCGTCATCGCCAACGTCAAGAAGGCGACGGGTACGAACGGCTACAACGTCCGCTCCGGCGCGTATGTCGACCTCTTGAAGGACGGCGTTGTCGATCCGGCGAAGGTGGTCCGCTCGGCGCTGCAGAATGCGGCGTCCATCGCGGGGCTCCTGCTCACGACGGACTGCATGGTCACGGACATCCCCGAGAAGAAGGACTGCAACTGCGGCGGCCATGGTGGCGCCGGCGGCGGCATGGACGGCATGATGTAAGCCGTTTCACGTCTGACCTAAAGGGCGCGCGCCTTGGCCGATGCCGGGGCGCGCGTCTTTGTGATGTTGAGGAATTGAGATGTTGAGGGGTTGAGGGGTGGCTGACGTCTCGGAGGTGGTCCTGGTCGTGCCGGCGTTCGAGCCGGGCACGGCGCTGGTGGGACTTGTGAACCGACTGAAGCGCGACTTCCGTCACGTGATCGTCGTCGATGACGGCTCGCGCGGTGCATCGAAGGTCTTCGCCGCATTGTTCGGTCTTGAGGGCGTCAAGGTGCTGACGCACAAGTCGAACCGCGGCAAGGGAGCGGCGCTCAAGACGGGGTTCAAGGAGGCGCTGCGCCTTTATCCGCAGGCACCCGGCGTCGTGACGGTGGATGCGGACGGACAGCATCTGCCCGAGGACGTCGTTCGCGTTGCCGAGGCCTTGCTCGCGAATCCGACGAGGCTGATCGTCGGCACTCGCGCGTTCAGCGGACGGATTCCGTTTCGCAGCCGCCTCGGCAATCTGTGGACGCGTCTGGAGTTCCGCCTCCTGACAGGTGTGAGCGTCCGGGATACGCAGTCCGGACTGAGAGGCATCCCCCGCCAGCTCCTGCCGCGCCTCATGGGAATCGGCGGGGATCGATACGACTACGAGATCCGCGTGCTTGCCGACTGTGCCATTCGTCTCGGCGCGCCGGTGGAGATTCCCATCACCACGGTCTATGTCGATGGCAACCGCTCCAGCCATTATCGTCCGCTCGCCGACACCTGGAGCACTCAGCGGGCGCTCTTTGCCGCACGGCACTCGTCGGGACTGCGGGGCAGGCGAGTGCCCGAAGGCGGTTCTCTAGAGTGTCGTGGCGACACGTCCGTCGAAAGGCGTGTTCAACAACTTCTATTTTGACCTTGCTGGAGGTTTTTCGTTTGATGATACAATACATTGCAGATGGCTTTTGCTATCATACTTGACGAATGACAAAGGAGCGAATGAGTATGAGGACGTCCAGCGCGACGGCGAACGCACACCTGAGGCACGGATACCGCAAGGGATGGGAGGTGGCGTGATGGTCGGCGGCACCTTGCTGGCGGCGGGCGCACTGGCGCCGTTCTTCTTCGAGGCGACGCCCGAGGTGCGCTCGACCTACATGTCGCTTGGCAAGATCATCGAGGACCGGCCGATGCAGATCACGTTCGCCCGAATCGGGATTGACGCCGGGATGTTCGGTCGCTTCGGCATTCGCAACTGGGATGTAAGCTCCTTGACCGACCGTCGAGCCGACGTACATCGTCATGCGCTTTACCACACCGAGTTCGGGCCGACCTGGCAGTACGACTGGGAGATCATCGACGACTGGACGCTGAAAAGCGACCTCACGCGCTCGTGGACGATATATCGCGGCTTCGATGATGAGGCGTCAAACAAGACCTATCACTGGTATCAGATCGACCAGTCTCTCGAGAACGGGTATCTCGTGCCGTTCTACCGGTTTCGCCGCTGTTTCCGCGGCAACGATTACGTCTATTTCAAGGTGGGGGCGCGTCGACGGTTTGCCTTTCTTGATGATTTCTATCTGACGCCGTCCGTCTTCGCCGAGGGCGGCAATGCGAGGAATTTCAAGCGGGTCGTCGGTCGACCTGTGCACGACGGCAACTGGGGCGGCGGCGGGGTGAGTTCCATGAGCGTTCGCCTGGAGTTCGGCTGGTCGCCCTGCGCGTCCGCCACGATCTTTGCGTTCGTCGAGCAGTATGGGATCGTCGGCGGCGAGGCGCGTCGGGCGAATGCGGCGTCATCCTCGTCCTGCGCGCACAACGACTGGACGCTCGGCGGCATCGGCATCCGCTTCAGGTTCTGAGTTGGTCGAAGATCTGCCGGATCGACTCGGTGAGGCGGACCGCGCGGGAATGCAGACCGGTCGACTGCGGCTTTTCGGCGGGGATGACGGACAGCGAGAAGCGGTAGGCCACGGTGCGGTCGCCCACGTCCCACGGCCGCTGGTGCTTGCCGAGGATGCGCTGGGAGACGCGGATGCCGATGCAGGCGATCGGTGAGCCGGTCCGCAAGGCAAGCTGCGCCGCGCCGCGCCGAAGCGGCTGGAGTCCGCCCTCGGCTGGGGAGCGGGTACCTTCCGGAAAGATGACTACGTTCCAGCCCTTCGCGAGATATGGGGCGGCGCGCTCGGGCAGCGTTGCGTCATCCGGCAAGGCTGTTGTTCGCACGATCGCGGCAAGAAAGGGGTTGCCCTTCAGGGCGTGTTTGGCGACATACAGGGTGCGCGGGACGAGCGAGACGATGAGCAACACGTCGATGAGAGAGGGGTGGTTGGCGACGATTACGGATCCTGAGATGGGCTTCAGGCCTCCGTCCTCGATTCGAAGGAGTCGCGTGAGCGTGAGGATGCGCGTGACGAGGCGCCAGAGCGTGCGGATGACGGGGTGGCAGCGATCCGGTCGCCGCAGCACGAGGACGATTGGAGTGATTGCCAGCGCCCCGATGCCGAAGAGCGTAAACACCCCGATCGTGCCGATTGAACGTACAACAGCTCTCACCGAATTCATCCCCACTCTCAACTCTTAGCTCTCAACTCTTATCCCGATCCAGCGGCCGTGCAGTTCGCGCGAGCGGCCGGTCAGGAAGTCGGTGAGGGCTGCGAACGAGATGGATGCGTCGCCGGCCTCGTGACGAAGAACCAGCGGGCGTTCGCGGTGGATATCGGGAGCAAAGCGCGCGGCTGCTCCGTAGCCGCCGCCCGTCTCCTCGGCATAGACGAAGGTGGCGGGCTGTCCGCCGAGCAGGGCCTCAATCAGTCCGCACTCGATCGTGTCCTCGCCGGCGGCGATGGCGGTGTAGGGCGAGCGGTTCTTCGTGAGGATGCTCCAGAGACCGGGTGAGGCATTGTATACCGAGGTGCTGAAGCGATGGGGCGAGACGGAGCCGTCGACGGCGTAGTCCGCGACGATCCGCCGCGTCAGCGTGTCCTCGCCGTCGCGACAGGCGAAGACGATTGACTCGTTCGCGCACGGGCCGAGTCTGTTCGCGAGCGTGAAGAAGATGCGTTGCAGCGGCGAGAGACGCCGGCGGACGGGTGGGGGAGCGAAGGAGACGTCGACTGGGTCTCCCGGCATGAGGATCGCTGTTGCGAGGAGGGAGATGTCGCGGTTCATGCCCGGGCGAAGACGAGCGATGAGTTGACGCCGCCGAAGGCGAAGTTGTTCGACATCGCGAAGTCGGTCTCGAACGCGCGGCCCTCGCCGGTGATGAAGTCGTGTTCGCCGCAGCGCGGATCGGGATCGGTCAGGTTGAGATTCGGCGCAAACCAGCCGTGGCGGAGCATCTCGATGGTGAGAATCGCCTCGATGGCGCCGCACGCGCCGAGGGTGTGGCCGGTGTAGCTCTTGATCGTGGAGACTGGCGGGCGCGCGGAGCCGAGCGCGAGCGTCATCGCGTTGCCCTCGGCGATGTCGCCGAGTTCGGTCGCGGTGCCGTGGGCGTTGACGTAGCCGATGTCGGCAGGGCCGAGGCCGGCGTCGGCGAGCGCGAGGCGCAAGGCGTTCGCCATGGTTTCGGCGTTTGGCTGGGTGACGTGGCGTCCGTCTGTATTGGTGCCGAATCCGACGACTTCCGCGAGCGGCCGTGCCCCGCGGGCGAGGGCATGCTCGCGCTCCTCGAGAATCAGCGTCGCCGCGCCATCGCCGATGACGAGTCCGTCGCGCGAACGATCGAACGCGCGGGGAGTCGAATCCGCCGCGTAGTTCTTCCGCGACGTCGCGAAGAGCGTGTCGAAGACGGCGACCTGCGTCGACGAAAACTCCTCGGCGCCGCCGGCGATCATCACATCCTGCTGTCCGTGGCGAATCACCTCGGCCGCCTCGCCGATGGCGAGCGAGCCGGAGGTGCAGGCCGTGTTGGTCGGGATGAGCCGCCCCGTCGTGCCGAAATGCACGGAGAGGTTCACGGCGCACGTCTGGGGCATCATCTTGATGTAGGTGGAGCTGGTGACGTTTCGCACCTCATGGTTCTGGAGGACGGAGAGGAAGTCCGCATTCGCCGCGACGCCTCCCGAGCACGAGCCGTAGGCGACGCCGAGCCGCCCTCCCTTCAGGACGGGGTCGTCCGTGAGCCCGGCCTCGGCCAGCGCCTGCTCGGTGGCGAAGAGGGCCATCTCGGCGACGGGACTCATCGTGCGGATGACCTTGCGGGTGTAGGTCTGCGGCCGGACGTAGTGGGAGGGTGCCCAGAGGCAGGTCTGCAGACCCTTGTAGGTCGCAAGCTCTTCTGAGCGGCTGACGCAGTTCCGCGACGTCTTGAGGCGCTCGAACGCGGCGTCCTTGGACATTCCGAGTGAACTGACGATACCGCACCCCGTGATGACGACCCTTCGCATCAGAACATGCCTCCGTTCACCTGAATGACCTGCCGTGTGATGTAGGCGGCCTCGTCGGAAAAGAGGAACCGCACGACCGCGGCGACTTCCTCGGGCTTGCCGAAGCGCTGCATGGGAATCGCCTTCTTGACTTCATCGGCGAAGATGCCGTTGATCATCTCCGTTTCGATCACCCCCGGCGCGACGCAGTTGACGGTGATCCGCCGCTTCGCGAGCTCGACCGCCAGGGACTTGGCCGCGCCGATGAGGCCGGCCTTCGCGGCGGCGTAGTTCGTCTGACCGCGGTTTCCGACGACGCCGGAGACCGATGAGAGAACGACGATGCGTCCGCCAGCACGCGCCTGCACCATAGGCAGGACGAGGGGCTTGAGGACGTTGAAGAAGGCGTCGAGGTCGGTGCGCAGCACGCGATCCCAGTCGTCGCCGCTCATCGCCGGGAATGCGCTGTCGGCGGCGATGCCGGCGTTGAGCACGACGCCGTACGGCGCGCCGTTGGCAGCCACCCACGTGTCGAGTGCGGCGGCGGCGGCTTCGCGGTCGGAGACGTCGAAGACGAGATCGGTGCCGCCAGATTTCACCGAATGCGTGACGACCTCGTAGTTCGCTGCGCGCAATGTTTCGGCGATGGCCTTGCCGATGCCACGGCTGGAGCCGGTAACGATGACTTTTCTCATGTAAAGGACTCCAGTTTCTCTAGCGTGAGCTTGCCCTCGGGCTGGAACGCCGTCAGCCGTCCGCTCGCGACAACCTGATCCGCTCTGTCGCGAATGTCGCAGTCGAACGAGCCGAATTCCTCGTCCTGGTAGGTGCAGGTCGCGCGGATGCGGTAGCGTTCGCCGTCCCGGAATGCGGGGATGCGGATCTCGAGGCGGCGCGAGCCGAGCACGAAGCCGAGCTTCGGGCCGAGGCCCTTGCCGCGGCGGTAGAGTCCGACGCAGAGTGCCATGGTCTGGGCCATGTACTCCAGTGCGACGCACGAGGGCACGCCGCTCAGCTCCCGCTCGTAGAAAGGGGATGCCGCGGAGATCTCCACATGTGACTCGACTTCATCGATGCTGGACGGTTCCTCGAACCCGTCCAGCAGGATCATCGGTGGGCGATGCGGAAGAAAATCGGTCAGCATCGGCATTGTCTTGACTTCATGGTTCGTTCGTCATACCTTGGTCGTCTGTGAATGGCATGTCATGTAGTATAGCAAATCTTTCCCACAGGTGCAATTGAACGCCCAAAACTGCCCCAATCTCCGCCGTTGCGGGCAAGGGGGCGATTTTGGTATAATACGCCTATCTTCAACAACGAAAGAGAGAATGAAATGAAGAAGTTGATGTTTGCGGCGTGCGCCGTGCTGATTGCCTCGATGGCCGAGGCCAGCTTCTGCTGGAGCTGGTGGGTGGGCGACAAGCAGACTGATCGGGAACTCGACGGCTGCCAGATGGGCATCGCCTGCGAGTGCAAGGAGATGAAGGGGGCGCAGGTCTCGCTTCTCTGGGGGCGCGCGAAGTACGTGCAGGGCTGCCAGTTCGCCTTTGGCTACTGCAACACGCGTAAGATGCAGAACGGCCCGCAGCTCGCCGTCGTGAACATCGCCGACCACGCGGCGCTCCAGTTCGGGCTCCTGAACTTCAACAAGGGCGGGTTCCTGCCGTTCTTCCCGTTCTTCAACTTCGACAAGTCGATGTTCGGCGGGGGTCATAAGTGACCCGAGCCGAACTCGAGGATCAGATTCGCGAGGTCATTCTCTCCAGTGTCGAGGCCGACGGCCTCACGGCGGCTGACATCGCCCCCGACACCCCGCTTTTCGGCGAGGGCATCGGGCTCGATTCCATCGATGCGCTGGAGATCGGCGCCGCGCTGCGCAAGCGATTTCACGTGAAGTTCAAGGCAAATGCCGCCGAGAACCGCGTGCACTTCCGCACCCTCTCCTCGCTGGCCGATTTCATCGCGGCCGGCCTTGAAGGGACGGCGGACGAGAAGGGGACTGCATGAAGACGAGAGAAGAGATTCTGAAGGCCATTACCGACGTCCTAGCCGGTGAGTTCGAGTGTGACCCCGCCAAGCTCGTCCCCGAAGCACGTCTTTACGAGGATCTCAACCTCGATTCGATTGACGCCGTAGATCTCGTTGTCCTCCTTCAGCAGCAATCGGGGTTGAAGGTCACGGCCGATGACTTCAAGGCAATCCGGACGCTTGGCGATGTCGTGGACGTCATCGCCCGCCTCGCCTCCGAGCAGGCCAAGTGACGGATCGGCATGAGCACCCCATACCGATGACCGTAATCCGCATAGCGGCGGTGCCGGTGGTGGTGGGGCTTTTGTATGTGCTGAAGGCCAATGTCTGGTTCCGGCTTTATCCGGCGGTTATGGTGTCCATCGCCCTCGCGGCCTTCGCGGTCTCGCTTTTCCGCCGACCGCTCGTCGAGGTCTTCGCGCGGCGGATGGGCGAGACGCTGGATGCGCGCGGCGTCGCGTACTGCCGCGCCGTGACGGTCGTCTGGACGATCTTTCTCGCGGCGCATCTGGCGGTCACCGTCGCCACGGTCTTCTGCTCGCTGGACGTATGGGCGCTCTATAACGGCGTGATCGCCTACGGGCTCATGGGTGCGCTGTTCCTCGGCGAGTGGCTCTGGCGCAGGAGGGCGTTGCGTGGCTGAGGTGTCGTTCAGCACGTCCGGCACGTCCGGTGCCGCGAAGACGGTCGTCCGCACCGAGGCGTCACTGCAGGCGGATGCGGCGACGCTGCTGGACGCCTTCCCGGAAATCTGGTCACAGCATCCGCCGGTCGTGGCATCCGTTCCCGTCGATCATATGTATGGCGCGCTCTGGCGCGTGTGCGCCCCGGCGCTCGCTGGTTCGGTCGTCGACCCTGAGACGGTCATCACGGCCGAGCAGCTGCTGGCCGCCCGCGAACGGTACGGGCGCTTTCTCTTCGTCACGACGCCGTCCTTACTCGAGAAGCTTGTGGAGCATCCCGATGCCGCGGCGCTTCGTGGCTCGTTCGTCGCCATCGTGACCTCCGGCAGCCTTCTCCGTGCCGAGACCTCCCGCACCGTCTCGGCGGTGCTCGGCACTTGCCCGCTCGAGATCTTCGGTTCCACCGAGACCGGCTCGGTGGCCAGTCGCCGACGCAGTGAGAGCGAATTGTGGACGCTTCTGCCGTCCGTCGACGCCACGGCAGACGCCGAGCGGAGGCTGGTCATCAGGTCCCCGTTCGCGGCGGAGGCCGTCCTCACGATGTCTGACGCGGTCGAGTTCGTCGGCGAGCGACATTTCCGCCTTCTCGGACGCACGGACCGCCGGGTGAAGATACTCGAGAGCTTCGTTTCCCTTCCCGCTGTCGAAGCGGTTTTCGAGGGGCATCCCTTCGTGAGCCGATGCCGCGCCGAGGCCTGCGGGGATTCCGTCTCGCGCATCGGGGCGCTTGTCGTGCTGTCCGAGGAGGGCGTGAAGCGGCTGAAACGCGGAACCTGCGGCGCTCTTCTCGCGCAGCTCCGCCGCGATCTCCTGCCCGTTCTCGGCGGCGCGGCGTTTCCGCGCCGAGTGCGTTTTGTTCGTTGCCTGCCAGTGGACGCGCGCGGCAAGGTGACGGCAGATCGCGTTCGCGCCGACCTCGCCGCGTGGTGCCGCGAGCCCGTCGTGACCGGCTGGCGGCAGACGGAGGGCGTGCTGACTGCGGCTCTCACGTTCCCGCCCGATTGCGAATGCTTTCAAGGGCATTTCCCGGGCTTCCCTGTGTTGCCGGGCGTCGCGCAGCTCTTCTTCCTTCGCCACTTCGCGCGGCAGGCGTTCGCCGATTTTCCGGACGTGGCGACCTATCGACAGCTCAAGTTCCAGAAGCTCGTCCTTCCTGGTCGTGAAGTCGTTCTGACCGTCAGACGACGGGGAGAGGGCTCGTTCGCCTTCGAGCTGTCCGGCGCGAGCGGAAACTGCTCGTCCGGAATCGTTGAAAGGGCGGTGACCGCATGAGTCTCGCCGTTCTCCTGCTTGTCGGGACGTCGGCCGTCGCTGCGCTCCAGCGGTCGCTCGACGCGATCGCGGACTGGACGATGGAACGCCGTCTGCCCGGTTCGTCCCATGCGCTCATCAGCTCGGGCGAGGTCCACTGCAGGGCGGGCGAGGGCATCACCTGGCAGGTTCTGAAGCCCTTTGTTTCATCCGTCGTGATGACCACGAACGCCATGATCTTCACCGACGAGGACGGCCGTCGCGTGAAGCCGCTCGCCGAACTGTCGCACTATGCCGACATCCGCGAGGCGACGGACGCCTTTGCCGCGGGAAGGACAAATGCCTTCGACGGCGTGTTCGCGATTCGTGAGGACGCGCTTCCGGCGGGCGGCTGGCGACTCATGCTGACGCCTGAGATTCCCGCGATGCGTCGGCTTTTCACATCGTTTGAGCTGACGGGCGCGACATTCCCAACAAACGCCGTGATGACGACTGGCGACGGCGGCACGTCGACGATCCGCTTCAAGGAGCGTCCGCGTGTCCGGTAAGAGGATACTCGCGGGGCTCGGCTTGATGCTCATTCTGGCGGGCGCCTGCGCGCCTTTCTTCATCGGCCGCTCGCTCATCGTCCGCACATCCCTGGATGAACTTGTTGGAGATCCGGGAAGGGCGATTCCTGATGCCGTGAAGAACGTCTCGTCGACCATCGTCCCCGTTCTTGTCTCTTCCGCTGACCCGTCTGCCGCCCGTCGCGCTGCGGAAGCCCTCCTGCCGGCTCTGCCCTCGAACGACTGCGCCGCCGTCCGCGCCCGAATGGACACTGAACTTGGAGCGATTCTCGACTTCGCCGCGACCAACCGCGCGGGACTCGTTTCCCGTGCCGCCAGCGAGCTGCTTGCCACGCCCGAGGGACGTGCAAGAATCGCCCGCCGCCATGTGAAGCGTCTCTATGCGGATCCCTCGCCGCCGCTCTTCCCGCTCGATCTCGACCCGTTCGGACTGACGGAGGATTTCGTGAGGAGTCTCGCCGCTGCTCCGACCGGATGGACGCCTCGAGGCGGTTGGTTGACGGCCGAGACGAACGGCGTGACCCATCTTCTGCTGACGCTGGAGCTCAAAGAAGAGGTCGTGGTGGACGCCGACCGGCTCGTCGCCTTTCAGCGCACCCTCGACGCGGCGAGTGCGACAGTCCTCGACGGCGGCGTCAGGGTCGTCGCGTGCGGCGTGCCGATTCACACTGCCGTGACGGCTGCGCGCTGCAAGAGGCAGGTCGGCTGGCTCTCGGCAATCTCCTTCGTCTTCATCCTACTTCTGTCCGTGTTCGTGTTTCGGTCCGTCCGCTGGATTCCGCTGCTGGCCTTCTCGCTTGTCGTGTCGGCGCTGGCCGGAACTCTCGCGCTCATTTTCTTCTT
>CACYCW010000140.1 GCA_902773015.1 uncultured bacterium | reverse complement strand
GCGCTCTGCGAGGCGTATGGCATGACGCGCAACCCGAACACGAAGATCGTCGCCATGCAGACCCTGCAGCGCATCGTCGACAACCAGGGGCCGACCGGCGGCTGGGACTACGGCATGAACAAGAAGTCCACTCGTGACGACGTATCGTACGCCGGGTGGGCGTTGCAGGCCCTGAAGGCCGGCAAGATGGCCGGCATGCACCCGAAGGGTCTCGACGAGTGCATCAAGAAGGCGATCAAGTGCCTGAAGACGCGCAACTTCAAGCGCGGGGGCTTCAACTACACCGCCGGCGGCGGGCCGACCGGGCTCACCGCGACGGGATGCCTCGCCATGCAGCTTCTGGGCTACATGAACGAGACCGAGGTCAAGGAGGCGCTTGAGACCATGCGCGCATGGCGGCCTTCCTTCGAGGGCAACAAGGGCAAGAAGCTCAACGAGGCCCTCCCGGCCGGCAACCCCCAGTATTACTGCTACTACGCCTCGCAGTGCAAGTACCAGGCCGGCATGTGCCAGGGTGCGACCCCTGCGAACATCAAGTCTTGGCAGGACTGGAACCTCGCGATGAAGGCCCTCTACCCGCGCACGATCAAGACGCTCTCCGAGACGATTCCGGGGCCGGACGGCAAGCCGCGCAAGATCGGCTTCTGGGATTGCGGCCAAGACGAGACCTGCAAGTCGGCCGGCAATGTGATGACCACCTGCCTCTGCGCCCTCCAGTTGATGGTCTACTACCGCTATCTCCCCACCACCCAGACCAAGGCCGCCAAGGCCATCACGTCCGGCGATGAGGAAGACAATTCCAAGGGCAAGAAGTCCTCGGAAATCGATGTCGAAGTCGATATCTGAGGCCGCGAAGCCGAGAGGTCGATGGGGTGAGCTTTCCGCTTTTTCTCGCGCTGAAGTACCTGAAGCCGAAGCGGTCTGTCGCCTCGGTGATCACCTGCGTCTCCGTCATCGGCGTGATGCTCGGGGTCGCCGTCGTGATCATCGTGCGCAGCGTGATGACCGGCTTCGGGGACATCTGGGAGGAGAAGATCCTCGATTTCAAGCCGCATGTCTCGCTCCTGCCGACGCACGGGAACGTCATCTTCGGCGAGAATGGGATCGCCGCGAGTCTTCGCGCGATCCCCGGTGTCACCTGCGTCACGCCAGAGATCGACACGCGGGTCCTGCTCTCGTGCAGGGGGCGCGTCCTGGCGCCGATCATCCTCGGCGTTGATGGCGACGACTTCACCCGTGCCTACCGGATCGGCACGCCGCGCGCCGGGACGTTCAACCTTGACGGCGACTCGATCGTCCTCGGCTCCACCGCCGCGCGCACGCTCGGCGCCTGGGTCGGCGACGAAATCGTCGTCTACTCGCCGAAGACGCTCGTCGCGCAGGACGAAGTGTTTCTGCCGGTGAAGTGGAAGGTCGTCGGCATCTTCTCCTGCGGACAGCACGAGTACGACTCGGGCTACGTCGTCGCCTCGCTGGCGAACCTCCGCGACCTGATGGGTATGGAGAAGGGCGTCTTCGCGATCCACGTGAAGACCGACTGCCCGACCGACAAGGGTAAGTTCGACGCCCTCGTCGCCGCCTGCCGTGCCGCCACCCAAGGCCCCGGGAACCCGTCTCCGCTCCGCGCCGTCACCTGGCGCGAGGCCGATCGAGAGCTATTCAATGCGCTCGCCGTCGAAAAGAACATGACGGCGCTCCTGCTGTCGCTCATTTCGCTCGTCGCCGTATTCTGCGTAATGAACACGCTCCTGGTGCTGACCGTGCAGAAGACGCCGGAGATCGGGCTCCTGAAAGCTCTTGGATTTGGGAGGCTCGAGATCATGAAGGTGTTCATGGTGCACGGCATGATCCAGTGCGGGGCCGGTATCCTGCTCGGGCTCGGCGTCTCCTGGGCCGTTCTCGCGAACCTGCAGAGAATCGTCGAGTGGCTTGCCCGGATGGGGCTTGAGGTCTTCCCCTCATCCGTCTACGGGCTTGCAGCCATCCCCCATCGGCTGATCGTGTCGGATATCTTCTGGGTCGTCGGCCTCGTCTTCGTCTTCGGGCTGCTCGCCTCGTTCATCCCCGCCCTCATCGCCTCGCTGAAGGATCCAGTCCGCGCCTTGAACACCTAACCCACCCCTCTTCATCCATCCCACATGATCATCCTCGGAACCATAGACCTCTGGAAAAAGTTCAGGCTGCCCGGCCAGAAGCCGATTGAGGTACTGCGAGGCGTGAACTTCTCGGTCGTGCCAGGCGAGAAGGTCGCGATCATCGGGCGTTCCGGCGCCGGCAAGTCAACGCTGCTCAACATCCTTGGCGGGCTCGAACGTCCGACCTCCGGCACGGTCACGCGTCCGAAGAACATCGGGTTCGTCTTCCAGCAGTACCATCTCATGCCGGAACTGACCGTCGTCGAGAATGTGCTCCTGCCGACGATGTCCCTTGCTCAGCGCGGGGGTGGTGTGCGCCGTCGCCGTGCCGAGGAGCTCCTTGCGCGCGTCGGGCTCGGCAATCGCCTGCGTCACCTCCCCTCGGAGCTTTCGGGGGGCGAGATGCAGCGTGTCGCGCTCGCCCGTGCCGTCATCACCGAGCCGGACCTCGTGCTCGCCGACGAGCCGACCGGCAATCTCGACGCGATGACAGGCTCGGAGATTCTGAAGATGCTCTCCGACCTCTCCGTCGGATCCTCGACGGCGCTCGTGATGGTGACGCATTCGCCCGAGGCGGCGGCGATCTGCGATCGCGTGCTTACCCTTGACTGTGGTATCCTGAAGTCCTGAACCCGCCTTAACCATGAAAAGAACGTTCCTCCTCATTGCCTGCGCCGTGGCGTTGCTTGCATCTGCGGCGGACTTCCCCATCACAGACCATGGCGCCCGCGCCGACGGATCGAAGTGCACCGATGCCTTCGCCCGCGCGATGTCCGCCTGCTCTGAGGCCGGCGGCGGACGTGTCGTCGTGCCCGTCGGGCGCTGGTTCACCGGCGCGATCCGCTTCAGGAGCAACTGCGAGCTCCATCTCGCCGAGGGTGCCGAGGTCGTCTTTTCCCAGGACCCCGCCGACTACCTGCCCGCCGTCCACACGAGCTGGGAGGGTATGGAGTGCTGGAACTACTGCCCGCTCGTCTACGCCTACCGCTGCACCAACGTCGCCATCACCGGCTCCGGCACCCTCAAGGCGTTCGACGGCAAGTGGCAGGACACCCGCTGGTACCCGTGGGTGCCGCAGGACGACGGCATCCGCGCCGCGCGTCGCCAGCTTTATGAGTGGGGCGCCGCCAACCACCCCGTCGACGACCGCCAGATATGGAGGATGGAGAACGCGCACACGCGTCCCCACTTCGTGCAGTTCAATCGCTGCCGGAAAGTGCGGTGGGAGGGCTTCAAGGTCGTCAACTCGCCATTCTGGACCCTCCACCTCTACCTCTGCGAAGGCGCCGAGGTGCGAGGTCTCGACGTCTTCGCCCACGGCAACAACAACGACGGCATCGACATCGAGATGTCCCGTGACGTGCTCGTCGAGAACTGCACCTTCGACCAGGGCGATGACGGCGTCGTCATCAAGTCGGGCCGCAACCAGGACGCCTGGCGTCTCGCCACCCCGACGGAGAACGTGCTCGTGAGGAACTGCCGGTTCAAGAGCGCCCACACCGTGCTCGGCATCGGCAGCGAGATCTCCGGAGGCGTGAGGAACGTGCGCATGGAGAACTGCACCGCCGAGACGCCTTATCGCGTCCTCTACCTAAAGACCAACCGCCGCCGCGGAGGATTCCTCGAGAACATCACGTGCGAGAACGTCACGTGCGAGTCCGCGCGGTTCAGCGTCTTCGAGATCGCGACGGACGTTCTCTACGAGTGGGCGAAGTTCCCCGACCACGGCACCGCGATCACCCGCATCGAGAACGTCGTCGCGAAGAACATCAGGGTCGGCAAGACGAAGGACCTCATCCGCCTCGTCGGCGACCCGCGTCGGCCCCCGCGGAACATCTGCGCCGAGAACGTCACCGCCCGTCAGATCACTGGCAAGCGTCTCGAGGTCAGCAATGTCTACGGGTTCGTCGAGGACGGCATGCCCAATTTCGCGAAGCTCCGGCTCGTCGACTCGGGGGATGCGCTCGCCACCTGCGTCTATGATGCCGTCTTCAACCGCGTCGTCGCGGCGGACCGCGCATGTGACGCGGCATGGACCTCGCTCCGCACGCCGGAGGAGGTCCGGGCGCACCAGCGCGAGGTGCGACGGAAGGCAATAGTGGCGATGGGGGGCTTTCCCGAGCGGACGCCGCTCAAGGGGCGCGTCACGGGCACGCTGGCGCGCGACGGCTACCGCATCGAGAAGGTGCTCTTCGAGAGCCGGCCGAACTTCCTCGTGACCGGACATCTCTACGTGCCGACGGACCCGAAGTTCACCGGCCCGTTCCCGGCCCTCTCCGCGCCGTGCGGGCACAGCTTCGACGGCAAGAGCGCGCCGTGGTACTCCAACACGGGCGTCGTCGGCGCACGGCGCGGCTTCGTCGTGCTCGTCTACGACCCGGTCGACCAGGGCGAGCGCTACCAGAAGCGCGACGGCCGCGACAGATGGAGCTCGACCGCCGAGCACAACGCGATCGGCGTGCGCGCCATCCTGCTCGGCGAGAGCGCCGCGCAGGTGCGGCTCTTCGACGGGATGCGCGCGATCGACTACCTCGCCTCGCGCACCGACGTCGTCGACCCGCGGCGCATCGCCGTCGCCGGCATCAGCGGCGGCGGTACGCTCTCCTCTTATGTCAACGCCTTCGAGCCCCAGGTCGCGTGCGGCTCCCCCTCCGGCTTCCTCTCCACCGTCCGCGACGTCTTCGACAACTGCGGTCCGCAGGACGCCGAGCAGGTCATCTTCGGGCAGCTCGACTACGGGCTCAACCATCTCGGCATCGCCTGCCTGCGCGCGCCCTCGCCGACGCTCATCTCGACCTCGCACGCCGACTTCTTTCCGTTCATCGGCTCCACCGATCTCGTCGCGCGCGCGAAACGCGTCTACGCCGCGGCCGGCGCTCCCGATGCCGTTGCGCTCCTCGACGTGCCGGGCCCCCACCACTGGTACGACTCGCAGAAGTCGGCCCAGTTCGATTGGATGGACCGCTGGATGAACGGCCGCGCCAATGCCTTCAAGGGCGATTATGCCGTCGCGCGCCGCGCGTTCATCGGCTCCGACTACTGCGAAGGACGCGGTGGCATCGCCTACGAGACGCCGGAGGTCCGCAACGTCACGCCGACGGGGCGCATCCTCGACCTGCCTGGTGCGCGCAGCATCTACGACATCTACCGCGAGCGGCTAGCCGCGCTGAAGACGCGCCGTCCGACGCTCACGCCGGAACACGTCCGCTCCCTGACGGGCATCCGCCCGGCGGCCGAGCTCGCGGCGGAGGCGTTGCCGACTGAAGGCGGCTTCGTGCTCGTGCGCGAGGACGACCAGACGCCGATTCCAGTCGTCATCTCGCGCCCCGCCAAGTCATCCGACCGTCCGCCGATCCTCATCGTCTCCGACGTGAAGAGCCGCGTCGAGCTTGCGGACACGGTGCGGCGGCGCCTGACGGAAGGTCGGTCGGTCGTCGTTGCTGACATCCGCGGCTTCGGCGAGACCGCGGCCTCGCGTCATTCCTTCTACCGGTCGAAGGACGGCGACGAGGAGATCGCCTCCTGCCTGATCGCGCTCGGTGACTCGCTCGTCGCCCGTCGCGCCGAGGATGTGATGCTTGTTGCGCGACAGGTCGCGAAGGCGCTTGGCGCGAAGCCGGTCCTTCTCGCCGAGGGGCGTGCGGCGATTCCGGCGGCGCACGCACGCTATCTCGAGCCCGCGCTTTTCGACTCGCTTGAGATCCGTCGTGCCCCCGAATCGTGGGAGCGACTCATTGCCGATGAGACGATTCCCTATCCGTTCGCCTGCATCGTGCGCGGTGCCCTCGCCGCCTACGACTGGACGGACTTGTGAGCTGGCGAATGGGTGTGCTATAATATCAACGGTTCCAATCAAGGAAGACATGAGCATGAAAATGACCAGAAGAGAGCTGCTGAAGACGTCCGCCGCGTTCAGCGCCTTTAACATCATCCCGGCCAAGGTGCTCTGGGGCGCCGAGACCCCGTCGAACACCCTTGCGCGTGCCATCATCGGCTGCGGCTGCATCTCCGGTTCGAGTAACCACCTGCCGTTCAAGGGCTCGCGGCTGCTTGGCGTCGCCGATCCTTTTGAGTGCCGCGTGCGCGCCAAGGTCGCCTGGGCGGCGCAGAATGGCTTCGGCAAGATCAAGGCCTACCGCGACTTCCTCGAGATCCTCGACGACAAGGACGTCGACATCGTCCACATCTGCACCCCGCCCCACTGGCATGGCTGCATGAGCGTCATGGCCGCGAACGCTGGCAAGGACATCTGGTGCGAGAAACCCATGACCCGCACCGTCGGCGAGGGCATCCGAGTGCGCGAGGTCGTCAACGCGAAGAAGCGCATGTTCCGCATCAACACCGGATTCCGCACCGGTGAGTTCGGCACCTTCTACAGTTTCGGCACGACCGTGAAGCCCATCCGCCAGATCGTCGAGAGCGGCATCCTCGGCGACGGACCGATCCGCTGCGTGTTCGGCGTGGGGCAGGGCTTTTCCTGGAAGTTCGGCTGGTCGGGCACGATCAACTCGCGTCCCGAGCCCATCCCCGATGGTTTCGACTACGACATGTGGCTGGGCCCCGCGCCGTGGAAGCCCTACAACGCCCACCGCGTCGGCACCTCGTTCCGCAGCTACTGGGACTATGATTCGGGCGGACTCGGCGACATGGCGCAGCACTACCTCGACCCGCTGCAGTATCTCCTCTGCAAGGACGACACAAGCCCCGTGCGCATCGACTACACCGGTCCGAAGCAGCACCCCGAGGCGGTCGGCCGCTTTGACCGGTTCGTCCTCACCTACGCCGACGGCACCGAGGTGTTCCTAGACGGCGACGAATCGCTCAAGGACGAGCCGCTCCTCCGCGGATCGAATGGCACCTGCGTCTACAAGGCGAAGCCGAAGACGAGTGTGCCGCGCATCGTCCTCGCCAACGGCACCGAGCTCGATGCGGCGAAGTTCCTCGCCGAGTGCAAGGAGCCCGCGCCGATGGAAACGGACTTCATCCAGTGCTGCAAGACGCGCCGGAAGTACGGGCTCAACGAGGACAACGGTTTCCGCAGCTGCACGATGTTCAATCTCGCGATCGTCGCCTGGCGTCTCGGCCGCGGGTTTGACTTCGACCCCGTGGCGCTTCACGCGGTCGACGATCCGGCGGCGGACCGCTTCCTCTTCCAATCCATGCGCGAGCCGTGGGCGAGCGAATTCTTGAAAGGCTGAACGTGATGAAGACTATGACACTTGCTCTTGTCGCAGCGACCGTGCTGGTCGCGTCAGCGGCCTCCGCTGCCGATCCGAACCCCTACGCCGGTTACAAGGCCGCGATGACCAGCCCCACCAATAACCCGTTTGCCGCCGTCTGGCAGCAGGCGAACCGCGCGCAGCTCGATGCGGCCGTCGCCGAGGAGAGGCTCGCCGCCTTCGTTGCAACCG
This sequence comes from uncultured bacterium, assembly GCA_902773015.1. Lineage (GTDB taxonomy): Bacteria > Verrucomicrobiota > Kiritimatiellia > RFP12 > UBA1067 > UBA1067. Next base: position 14,460 of record CACYCW010000140.1, on the reverse strand, counting down.
ACGAGGCCGCGCGCGCACTTCTCACGAAGATCCGTCCCGATTGGCAGACGGATGTCGTCGTTGCCGAGCAGATCGCCGCGGTCACCCAGTGGGTGATGCGTCCCGAGCCGCCGTGGTACGCACTCTTCACGCCTTCGCCCTGTGCGGAGCGTTGCCGCTGGACGCGTGCGCTCGTCGCCACGGCGCTTGCGTCGAAGGAGCCGTCGGTGCGGATGTTCTGCCTTGACCAGCTGCGCTGGTGCGGTTACGGCTGCCCGGCGTTCATCGGCAAGGTGCGGGCGATTGGCACCGACAGCACGCGCGCCGTGCGTGATTTCGCCGAGTGGGTGATTCGCGAGCTCGAGAGCAAGGGCATCGGTCGGCATTGATGTTGTTGTCAATCGAGAATCTGGATGTTTCGTTCCGGAACGAGGAGGGCGAGGTCACCCGCGCGGCGATCGACGTCAGCCTCACCCTGGACCGCGGCGAGGTGCTGGGCATCGTCGGCGAGTCCGGGAGCGGCAAGAGCTCCGTCTCGATGTCCGTGGCGCGGCTTCTGCCGTCCCCGCCGGCGTTCTGGCCCAAGGGACGCATCCTTTTCGACGGGGTGGACACGCTGACGATGTCGCTCGCGGAGTTGCGGGCGATCCGCGGACGGCGCATCGGTGTCGTCTTCCAGGATCCGATGGGTTCGCTCTCGCCACTGCACCGCATCGGAGACCAGCTCGTGGAGACGGTGCTGCTGCACGAGCGGATGACGCGCTCGGCGGCGCGGGCGATGGCGCTTGAGTGGCTTGGCAAGGTGGGCATACCCGATCCGGCGGCTCGGGCCATCGCCTATCCGCACGAGCTCTCCGGCGGCATGCAGCAGCGCGTCATGATCGCGATGGCCCTCATGCTCGAGCCCGACCTGCTCATCGCGGACGAGCCGACTACGGCGCTGGACGTGACGATCCAGGCGCAGGTGCTGCGCCTCATGAAGGCCCTCCACCGCGCCAACTCTGCCGTGCTGCTCATCACCCACGACCTCGGCGTCGTCTCGCAGATGGCGACCCGCCTCGCCGTGATGAAGGACGGTCGCGTCATCGAGACGGCGGATGATCCCGCGGCGTTCTTCGCGAATCCCCAACATCCCTACTCGCGCGCCCTCATCGGTGAGGCGCGCAGAATGGAACTCGAATGAAGAAGATCGGAATCATCGGCGCGGGCCGCTTTGGCCTCGCCCTGGCGGAATCGCTCTCGAACGCTGGAGCGGAGGTGCTGCTCATCGACAGGAACCGTCCCGCGATGCAGCTTGCGAACGAGTTCGCGACCGCACTGCAGGGTGACGCGACGCAGCCGCACGTCCTCGAGGAGGCTGGCTTCGGCGACTGCGACGTCGTCGTCGTCGCCATCGGCAGCAACATGGAGGCGTCGATGATGGCGACGGCGAACTGCAAGGAGCTGGGCGTCGCCAACGTCGTCTCGAAGGCGACGAGCGAACTGCACGGCAAGATCCTCCGGCGCATCGGCGCGGATTCGGTCGTCTATCCCGACCGCGACAGCGCCCATCGGCTGGCGCGCGCGATCGCCAACCATGACGTCGTCGACTTCCTCGAGGTCTCGGAGGGGTTCTCGATCGCCGAGGTCGAGGTGCCGGACGGTATCCGCGGACTGACGCTCGCCGAGGCGGATCTCCGCAATAAGCTCGGCATCACGGTGCTGTGCATCCGCCGATCCGATCCGGATCCGAAGCGGCCGCGCAAGGTGATCATCCCGCAGGCGTCGGACCGCATCGAGTCGGACGACAAGTTGATCGTCTTCGGCGAGACGCGCAGCATCGACACGCTTTCCTGAACATTTCGGATGTTCTTCCATCCGTAGAAACGCTTTTATGGTATAATACGAACAATGAACGCATTGCTTGGAATGTTGATATTCGCGCTTGGCGGTCTGGCCGGCGCGACCTTCCTTCTCCCCGCGAGGGGCGTCAAGGGCTGGGCCTACGAATCCTGGTGGCTCGTCTACGTGCTCGTGGGGCACATCATCTGCCCGACGGTCATCTGCTACCTGACCGTGCCCGACTTCTGGAACGTCGTCACCTCTGCTCCGGGCAAGGTGATCGCGCAGTGCGTCTTCTTCGGCGCCGTCTGGGGCATCGGCGGACTCACCTGGGGGCTCATGGTGCGCTACCTCGGAATCGGGCTCGGGCTCGCGATTGGCTGCGGACTGTGCGCGGCGACGGGTACGCTCATCCCGCCGATTGCGCAGGGGCACGCGGCCGATCTCGTGAAGGACACGGGCGCGATCATCGTCCTCGCGGGTGTCGTCGGCTCGCTCATCGGCATCGTCTTTGTCGGGCTCGCCGGCAAGATCAAGGAGGCTGAGCTGCCCGAGGAGATCAAGAAGAAGGCTGTTGCGGAGTTCAACTTCAGGAAGGGCATGATCGTCGCGGTGATCTCCGGTGTCTGCTCGGCGTGCATGAACTTCGGTCTGCAGTCTGGTGGCGTCATCGAGCAGGGGGCGTATGCGGCGGCGGTGCAGGCGGGCAAGGTGGCGGCGGGTTCGCCGTTCCCCTGGCAGGGCATGCCGGTCATCATGGTGGTGCTTTGGGGCGGTTTCGCGGTGTCGGCGGGGTGGTGCTTCCAGCAGAACTGGGTGCATCGCACGTTCGGGGACTACGCGCGGCCGTCTCTGCGCAACGTCGGGCTCTGCACGGCGATCGGCGTGATGTGGGTGATGCAGTTCGTCTGCACCAAGGCTGGTGAGCCGCTGATGGGCGACCTGAAGTACATCTCGTTCGCGGTGATGATGGCCTCGACGATCTTCTTCTCGACGATCGTCGGCGTGATGACCGGCGAGTGGAAGGGCACGAGCGGTCTCACGCGCGGCTTCCTCGCGCTCGGCACGTTCATCCTGGTGGTCAGCTTCTGCGCGATCTCGATCGGGTCCAAGTGATCGCCGCGCGGGATTCGACCGCCGTTTCCGGGATCATCGTTCGAACTTGCGGTCGAGTTCGCGGGTCGAGGTGAAGATCATCACGCGCTTGCCGCGCGGGCAGATGTAGGGCATCCGGCAGGTGCAGAGCTCCTCGACGAGACGCGTCGCGCCCTCCTCGGTGAGCGTGAGCGTCGCGCCCGCGAAGGACTTGGCGATTGACTTTGCGATCAGCTCCTCGCGCCAGCGCTCCCCGGCGCGGCGCGAGCCGCTCTCGGCGAGATCGTGCGCGATCGTCGAGAGGACGTCCGCCGGCGCGAGCGCCGCGAGCTGCTGCGGCACTGCCTCGATCTTGATGGTATCCTGGCCGAACTCCTCGAGCTGGAAGCCCATCTCGCGGATGATGTCAAGCGAGGCGCGGATGCGTGCGAAGTCGACGGGCGGCAGGCGGACGGTCTCGGGGATGAGCAGGGCCTGTGCAGCCGGTGCGACATCGCCGTTGCGGCGGAGCAGATGCTCGTAGGCGATGCGCTCGCGCGCGGCATGCGGATTGATCGTGACGATACCGGCGTCCGTCTCGATGAGCAAGTAGCCCGACACCGACTGTGCGAGGAACTTGAACCACTGCCACGGGCGCGAACGCGTCGAGTCTGGCGCGATGGCGAACTCAAGCGGAACCGGCGCCGGGGTGGGCAACGGCGTGGGCCGGGAGGTTGGGGTGATCAGCGGCTGTCGATTGCTGTCGATTGCCGTCGAGGGCTGTCGGGTGCTGTCGATTGCCGTCGAGGGCTGTCGGGGGCCGTCGATTGCCGTCGGCGGCTGTCGAGGGCCGTCGAGGGAGAACGGTGCATTGACGAGGGTGCGCGTGATCGCGTCGATGATTGCGTTCTTCACGGCAACGTTGTCTCGGAAGCGCACCTCGCGCTTCGTCGGGTGCACGTTCACATCGACCTGCCCCGCTGGCAGCTCTATGAAGATGATCGCCGCCGGCCGGCTCTCGCCGGCGCGCCGCGGATACGACTCGCGTAGCGCATAGGTGACCGAAGGCGCGCTCGCCGGGCGCCCGTTCACGAAGACATACTGGTCGCGGCGCGAGGGCATCGCGAGATTCGGGCGCTCGATGAGCCCCGATACCGAGATGTCGCCCGCGCGGACGTCCGGCGCGGGACAGATGGGCAGGGCGCTCTCGAGGAACTCCTCGCCGAAGAGCTCTCGCACGCGGTCGGCGAGCGCAGTCGCCGGGGCGAGGTTGTAGAGCTCGCGTCCGTCGACCGTGAGCGAGAAGCCGATCGAGGGGTGGGCAAGGGCGTGCACGGTGAAGACCTGCTTCACGTGCGCCTCCTCGGTCGCGTAGGCGCGCAGGAACTTGCGCCGCGCCGGGACGTTGCAGAAGAGGTCGCGCACCTCGACGAGCGTGCCGGCGGGGCAGCCTGCGGCGCGCACTTCGGCGATGACGCCGGCGTTCACCTGGATCAACGTGCCCTCGTCGGCGTCATGACGGCGTGTGGTGAGGGAGAATCGCGATACGGAGGCGATGGAGGGGATCGCCTCGCCGCGGAAGCCGAGCGTGTCGATCTCCTCGATGTCGGTGACGTCGCGGATCTTCGAGGTGGCCTGGCGCTCGAGGGAGAGCACCGCGTCATCGCGGTCCATGCCGCACCCGTCGTCCCGCACCGAGACGAGCTTGCGTCCGCCGGCGGTGATGGAGATGGAGATGCGGGAGGCGCCGGCGTCGATGGCGTTCTCGACGAGTTCCTTCACCACGGAGGCCGGGCGCTCGACGACCTCGCCCGCGGCGATCTTGTTCGCCACGTGGAGGGGCAGCACCCGGATGTGTCCGTCGCGGTCAGATGTCAAGGCTCAGGTTCTTTCTGACGAAGGTCGGGGTGTCGAGGTCCTCCCCGTTCCAGATGGTCGGCTCGACGTTCTTGAAGCGTCCGCGTCCGCTGGGTCCGGCGTTGAGGGCGGTGCGGGACTTGCGGCGGCGGCCGCTCATGACGCCGCCGCCGGTGCGTGGCTCGGTCTCGGTGCGCACGTTGCTCTCGAAGAGCATGACGACGACGGAGAGCCGACCGGAGAAGGTCGCCTCGTCGTTGACGGTTGCGAGGTCGAAGGAGAGCCCGCCGAATGCGCCGCGCACACCGTCGGCGATGGTGCCGACCTCGCTGAGGAGGAGGTCGTTGCCGGCGAGGATGCCGCAGAGGGTCGCGCGGACGGGTCCGCAGGAGGTGGCGAGCAGTTCGGAGCGCATGAGCCTGTCGAGCGCCTCGGCGGCACGGCCGGGCCCCTGCACGGTGACGGTCGCGAAGCGTCCGCGTCCGGCGCCGGAGAGGAGATGGCGCAGGCGTTCGGTGTCGAGGCGGATGTAGCCGGGCTTCTCGACGAGGCGCCAGAAGAGGGTGATGCCGCTGGCGAGGGTGCCGACGGCGCGGCGGAGCGCGTCTTCCATCGAGTCGGTCTCGGCGACGAGCTTGTCGAGGGGGATGAAGAACGATGCGCTCGCGAAGTCCTCGATCATCGTCATGACGCCGCGGGCGTTGCGCTGGCGGTCTTCGCCTTCGAAGGTGAAGGGGAGCGTGGCGAAGACGATCGCGGGGATGCCGCGGTCGGCGAGGTGCTTGACGGTCTCGAGCGTGGCGCCGCCGCCAGTGCCGCCGCCGAGGGCAGTGACGATCACGGCGAGGCGGACGCCTTCGAGATGGGCGTCGAGGTTGCGGATCGTCTCCTCCGCGGCGAGGCGCCCCGCGACGACGTCGCCGCCGGCTCCGCGACCGGAGAGGCGGTCGCCGCCCAGGAGGATGAAGGGGGCGTCCGGGATGCTCGAGACGACGTCAGTGTCGAGGAGCGCGTAGCGCAACCCGGGCCCGAAGGCGCGGGATACGCCGCCGGCGATGGAGGAACCGGCGGTTCCGATCCCAAGGAGGAGAAGGGGTGATTCGCTGTTCATCGGCTGAATAACCTCCCGAAGAGTCCGTCGAGAATCGAGTGATCCTCGTAGTTGCGGCTGGCGTAGAGCAGGACGCCGGCGATCGTGGCGTAGGCGGCGGGGAACTCCTCGTCTTCAAGCCCGTCGACGTGGATCGGTCGCCCGATGCGTGCGGGCATGCCGAGAGTCTGCTCGGCGAGCGCCTCGACGCCGCGGAGGCGTGCGCCGCCGCCGGTCAGCACGATGCCGGCGTGGAGGCGGTGCAGGAGGTCCTGGTCCTCGAGCGTCTCGCGGATGACGGTGAAGAGTTCCATCATCCGCGCGTTCACCACGGTATCGAGGGCGCGACGGGAGATGGTACGGTTGTCAAGGAGCGTGTTCTCGCCGAGTTCGACCTTGATGCGGGGCTGGAGGTTGTCCGCAATGGAGAGGACGGCGCTCGCCTCGCGGATCTTGATGCCCTCGGCCTGGGCGTTCGTGGTCTGGAAGGCGTGGGCGATGTCGTTCGTGACATGGTCGCCGCCGACGCCGATGACGCCGGTGGAGACGAGATAGCCGTCGGTGTAGGCGGCATGGCCGGTCGAGCCGCCGCCGAGGTCGATGACAAGCACGCCATTCTTCTTCTCGTAGTCCTCCAGCACCGCATCCGCCGCGCAGGTGACGGCGAAAAGCGGTTCGCGGATTTCGAGGTGCGCCGCGTCCGCCGCCGTGCGGGCGTTCTGGATGCGGTTGCGCTCGGCGTGGATCTGAAGGGTGTTGAGGCGGAGGACGCGCCCGGCCATGCCCTTCGGGTCGGGGATGCCGGCGAGGTTGTCGAGCGCATAGTCCTGCTCAATCACGTCGAGGAGCTCGCGGTCCTTCGGCAGCGTCATCGAGTGCGCGGCGCGCAGCACCTCGTTCATGGCATCGTCGCCGACACGCGCCCCCTCGACCTGCGCCGAGCCGAAGTACGGGTCGGCCTTCACGTGCTGGCCGGTGACCGCGAGAAAGGCGTTGCCGATCGTCACCTTCGCCCCTTCGGCATCCTGCTTGCGCTCGATCTCCCGGATCACCGAGCGAATGGATTGCGTGGCCTGCGGGATGTCGAGGATCTGGCTCTTGCGGATGCCTGAGGACGGGATCTCGGCGTGGCAGGTCACCTTCAGGCGGCCGCCGGGCTCCGACTCGCCGATCGCGAGCACCGTTCGCGTGGTGCCGATCTCGAGCGCGGCGTGGATGCTGGTCATGTTCAGAACCTTTCCTGTGTGTCGGCGAAGATCTCGTCGGGAATCGTGGCGTTCCAGATGACGGTCGACGGGGAGACGCGGCTTCGGATCGCGTCCCTCAGTCGCGTGAGGCGCAGCGTGAGGTCGTCGCGCGAGCGGGAGGTCGGCTCGTCCATGCCTTCCCAGAGGATCTTCGCGCGCGAGTAGTTGCCGAGCGTCGCGACGAGGAAGTCGCTCGGCGACGTGTCGACCTCGAGGATGCCGAGCTCGAGAAGCTCCGGCTCGCGGCAGGTCTCGATGAGGTGCAGCGCCGCGCGTGCGCGCCCCTGCACGCGCTGGCCCTTTGGCGTGCCCGGTGCCTGCGGCTCCCGGATCGTCGGCAGCGTCTGTGTGCCGCGCTGGCAGATGAACACCACGCCCTCGGCGTCCACGACGCGCCCGGTCACGGCGCGGCTGCCGCGGATGCCGAGCCGCGCGATCGGCGTGCGCTCCTCGGCGATGACCGTCACGCGATCGGGCAAGTGCCGCGTGATGCGGATCGTCCGCAGGTTGGGGATCTTCGCGAGCGTCTCCTCGCGTCTGGCGGCGAAGTCGATCAGCGCGAGGTTCGCTCCCTTCCGGAGCCCCATCTCCTCCGCAAGCGTGCTCGGGTGCACCATCTTGCCGGAGATGATCTCGACCTGGGCGGCCATGTCGCGAATGACGCACTTCTCGATGTAGATCGCCTTAAGCCGCCCGTAGGCGAACGCCCCGCACGTCACGGCCGCCGCCGTCGCGACGAGCGCGATCACGACGATAAGCGGGCGGTGCCCCTGCTCTCTCCTGTTGACCTTCATGCCCTGTCGCAGCGCGCGCTCCTGAGGATGCGGTCGCAGACGCCCGCAAAAGTGAACCCCATGCGCATACCGGCCTTGGGCACGAGCGAGTGGGAGGTGAAGCCGGGCGAGGTGTTGAGCTCCAGCACGTAGCAGCGCCCGAGCGGCGAGACGCGGAAGTCGACGCGTGTCACCCCGCGGCATCCGACCGCCGCGTAGGCGTCGAGCGCGATGCGCTTCAGGCGCTCGGCGAGCTCGCCCTCTTCGAGGAAGGGATAGCGCGTCTCCTCGGAGAAGTACTTCTCGTCGTAGCCGTACCAGCCGCCCTTGGCGACGATCTCGATCACGGGCCACGCCTCGCCGTCGAGAATCGCGACGGTGAACTCGCGGCCGGGAACGAACTCCTCGACGAGCGCCGGATCCGTCGCGGCGAGCTTGAGCGCGGGCCCCCACTCGGCCTCGGTCGACACCTTGCTGATGCCGACCGAGGATCCGTCGCACGGCGGCTTGACGACCACGGGAAGGGGGATCGGCGACTTCGGCGTGTCGGGGCTCGCGAGGCTCCAGTGAGCGGTCGGCACGTTCCTCATCTCCAGCACCATCTTCGTCTTCACCTTGTCCATCGCGATGCGTGAGGCCGCTGCGCCGGGTCCGGTGTAGGGGATGCCCAGTCCGTCAAGCGCGGCCTGGACGCCGCCGTTCTCGCCCCAGCCGCCGTGAAGCGCGATGTAGGCCGCGTCGATGTCTCGCGGCATCGCCGCGAGACTCTCCTCCTTGATGTCCACGGGGACGACCTCGTAGGTGCCGAGGCTCGCAAGCGCCTCGGCAACGTTGCGACCGGAGAGGAGCGAGACCTCCCGTTCGCTCGACACACCACCCATCAAAACAGCTATACGTCTCATCGTCTGTAAATTATAGCATATGTTGTGGTATAATACACGCGCAAATGCCAGAAAGAAGAATCCATCTCATCGGCGTCGGGGGCGTGGGCATGGCGGGTCTTGCCGTCCTGCTGAAGGCGCGCGGACATGTCGTGACGGGCTGCGATCTCGCTGCGACACCGCGTACGCGGTGGCTTGAGGGCTGCGGCGTGCCGGTCGCGATCGGACACGATCCGACGCATCTGGCGGGTGTTGACGAGGTGATCGTGACCCCTGCGGTGTCGCGCGACGCGCCCGAGCTCGCGGCCGCCCGCGGTATCGGGCTCACCGTGCGCGCACGCGGCGAGGTGCTCGCCGAGCTCGTCAATGCGGGGGAGTCGATCGCCGTCTGCGGATCGCACGGCAAGACGACGACCGCCTCGTGGATCACGCGTCTTCTCCTGGCGCTTGGCGAGAATGTCGCGTGGTGCATCGGCGGCGAGTCGGGCGACTTCCCCGTCGCCGGGCGCAGCGGGCAGTCGACGACGGCCGGGCCCGTTCTTGTCGTCGAGGCCGATGAGAGCGACGGCACGCTCGCGCTCTACCGGGCGCGCACGCTCGTCGTCACCAACTGCGAGTACGACCACCCCGATCACTTCAAGACCGCCGCCGACTATCGGGCCTGCTTCGATACGGCGCGCCGCAACGCCGGCGAGGTCGTCGAAGGCGAATCGCTCGGGCCGTTGGAGCCGTTCGAATCACAGGAGGTCCTCAAGACCCTTGCGCCGCACAACCGGCGAAATGCACGCACGGCAATCGAGGTGGCCTTGCGCCGCGGCCACGCGCTCGATGCGATTCTCGCCGCCCTGCCAGCCATCGTCGCCGTCCTGCCCGACCGGCGCTTCCAGATCATCTACCCGCTGCCGGACAGCGGCCCTCGACGGCAATCGACCGCCGTCGGTGGTGTGAGCGCGCCCCTCGTCGTCACCGACTACGCCCATCACCCGACCGAGATGCGCTGTGCGGTCGACATGGCGCGTGCACGTTGCACCGGGCGGCTTCGCGTCCTCTTCCAGCCCCATCGCTACTCGCGCACCAAGGCGCTCCTCGCCGATTTTCCCGCGGCATTCGCCGGGGCGGACGAGGTGGTGCTCTGTCCGACCTATGCAGCGTTTGAGACCCCGATCGATGGTGGTGACATCGCGGATCTCTACCGCACCTGCCGGGAGTCATCCGCCTTTGCTCCAGGGGGCTGCCGGCTCTTTCTCGCCCGCAGTTGCGCGGAGGCCTGGGAGCACGCGGCGAACTCGATGGGTCCCGGCGATCTGACGCTCCTTCTCGGCGCGGGCGACATCATCGCGCTCGCCCCGCGCGTGGCCGCTGACCTCGCCCTGCCCGGAACCCGTTCGCGCCGGCGCATCTGGATCGGCCAGGGCTCGAACACCTGGAAGTCCGACCTGAACCTCTCCGTCGAGTATGTGCGGACGAAGGGGCCCGCCGACGCTCCTGGGGCCACGCTTGGCATCCAGTGGATGGCGGGCATCCCCGGCACGATCGGCGGATGGGTGAGGATGAATGCTGGCGCGTTCGGCCATTCCATCTCGGAGGTCCTCTCGCGCGTGAAGGTTGACGGACGCTGGCTCGCCGCCTCGGAATGCGGCTTCGGCTACCGTCACTCGTCGATCGACGGCGAGATCCAGGACGTCGAGATTCGTCCGGGCCCCTACGTCTCACCCGAGGAGCCGCAGACGGCGGCGGAGTACCTCGCGCGTCGCCCGCACTTTCCGTCCGGCACCTTCGGCAGCTTCTTCAAGAACCCGTCGGGATCCAGGACCGCTGGGCAGCTGCTGGACGCGGCGGGGGCGAAGGAGCTGTGTGTCGGCGGTGCGTTCGTCTGGCGGGAGCATGCGAACGTGATCGTGCGGGGCGAAGGGGCGACCGCATCGGACGTCCTCGCGCTCGCGCGGCTGATGCGCAATCGCGTGCTCTTTCGCTTCGGCATCGCCCTCGAGCCCGAGGTTCGTGGCATTTCGGGCTAGGCGTGACGAGCATTTTTTTGGTATAATTGAAGTCAGTTGACAAAAGGAGTTCATCATGAAAAAGACCGAATTGGCGGTGCTGTCCGCCCTGTTCTGCGGTTGCGCGTGTGTCGCGCCCGATCCCCTTGACGTCCCGGCGGCGGTGGACGCCGAAGACCCCGTGCCGAAGACTGTGACCCGCCGGATCGAGTTGCTGAAGGACGGTGACCTCAGCCGCTACTGGTACACCTGGCTGAAGAAGGTGCAGCGCCGCAACGACGACCCCGAGCACGTCTTCGTCGCGGACGGCTCGACCTTGCGCATCTCCGGCACCGACATGGGCTGCGTCACCACGCGTGACGCCTATCGTGACTACCGGCTCACGCTTGAGTTCCGATACGTCGACAACGATCGCCAGTTGAACAAGACTGCCGCTCGGGACTCCGGCATCCTCTTCCATTCCACGGGGAAGGACGGCGTGTTCGGCAAGGGCATCTGGATGTGCTCGTTCGAGTACAACATCATCCAGGGTGCGACCGGTGACCTGCTGCTTGTCGGCAGCAGGGAGCTCTACCCGTTGCGCTACCGCGCGATGGGACGCGTCGATCCGGCGACGAAGGGGACGCAGTCCCAGCGCTGGGACCCGAACGGCATCGAGATCTCGCTCGTCGATCGCGGGCGCATCCGCCGTCCGGACGTCGACCTGGAATGGAAGAACCTGAAGACGCAGCCGCTTTCGCCGAACGAAAGGCCGATTGGCGAGTGGAATCACGTGGAGGTCGTCTGTCGCGGCGACCGCGCGACGTTCTTCTTCAACGGGATGAAAGTGGGCGAGTATCACGACCTCATGCCGTCCGGCGGACGCATACAGCTGCAGAGCGAGGGCTTTGGCGTCGAGTTCCGCAACATCATACTCGATCCGCTGTAAGGGATTTCCGTTTTTCGCATTTTGACCCCGCATGCCTGCAGAATTTTTGGTATAATACCATTCAATGCTGGCAGAAGTGAAAGTTGCCGCCTTTGAGGGTGGGCAGTTGCGCGTACTGGCCTCCGGCGGCAAGGGTCGGGAGGCGGTGCTGGCCTTGCCCCTCAGCTGTCTCCTCGTGCGGCTCGTGCGTGTACCGGCGGAGGCGGATGCGATCGAGGCCGCGACGCCGCTTCTGCATGCGATGAGTCCCTTTCCGGACGAGCCCCTGACGGTCAGCTGCGAGACGGTGCGCGAGGACGCGGAGGGCAAGGTCGTCATCGCGGCGGCGATGCCGGAGAGCGCAAGCGCGGTCGAGGCCATCGGCGAGGCGTTGGATGCGGCGAAGCTCAGCGTGGTGCGGATCGACGCGCTGGCGCTCGGACAGCTGCGCGGCATCTGGAGCGTGATTGGGGAGGGCGATGCGCGGCGGCTCGTCCTGCTGAAGTCGATCGATTGCATCTCGATCCTCGTCCTCGACGGCGATCAGCCGATGGAGATTCGTGCGATACTTGACGCGTCCGACCTGAAGCGGGAGGTGATGCTCTCGCTTCTCGGTGCGGAGAGCTTCGGCGGCCCGCGCCCGCTGGCGGAGATCATCGTCGTCAGAACCGAAGGCGACGAAAGCGACGAGAGCCCGCAGACCACTCCGGCTGCTGAGACTCAAGTTGACCCTATCTCGACCTTAAGCGACCTTGCGCCGATCCGCGAGATCACGGTCGGTGCCGATGCCGCGCTCATCGGCGTCGGTGAGCGCACCGGCGATTCCGGTGCGTTGAACGCGCTCCCGGTGAGCTGGCAGGAGATGCTGAACGAGACGCGCTTCAAGGCGAAGATGACGCGCTATCTCGCGGTCGCGGGCGTCCTCTGGGCGCTGGCGATGGGTGTTCTCTTCGGCGTGCCGGTCGCCTATGACTTCATGACCGACCACCAGAAGTCGCTCTCGCGGCAGCATTCGCGGCAGTACAGCGCGGTGAAGGAGATGAAGGCCAAGGTCGATCTCATCCACAAGTACTCCGATCACGCCCGCGGCGCCCTGGAGATCATGAAGGCCGTCTCCGATCGACTGCCCGAGGGCGTCACGCTAGCGAGCTGGGACTACAAGCGCGACGAGGGCGTGCGAGTGCGGGGCGATGCCGACACCGCCGAGGCGACATATGCCTTCAAGGACGCGATGGACGCGATGGCCGCCGGCGAGGAAGGCGAGGGCGAGCCGATCTTCGGCACAGTGAACCTCACGGGCCCCAACGCCTCGAAGAACCGCTATTCCTTCAACCTTGATTGCCAGTACCAGAAGGACGAGGACGAGTAGGCATGGGCAAGACACTTCGAGAAAAGGCCGTTTGGGCGGTGGTGGGCGTGATCGCGCTCTACGCGGTCGCCGTCGGCGTCTGGTTTCTCTACGCCGAGGCCGCCTGGAAGAAGGCGGCGCGCAACTACGAGAAGGCGAAGGACACCTACCGTCGTGAGGTGAAGCTTATCGGCGAGAAGGGCAAGTGGGCGGACGCCTACGAGGCCGAGAAGGCGCAGATGCCGACCTTCGAGGCCGGCAAGGCGACGGACACCACGTGGCGGCGCAAGCTCGACGAGCTCGCCGAGAAGCATCGTGTCGTGATCGCGAGCGCCCAGACCGGCAAGGAGACCGAGGCGGGTGACGTCCTCGAGCTGCCGATCGAGGTGCGCAGCTGGGAGGCGAGCCTCGAGGCGCTTGTCAAGCTGCTGCACGAGCTCGAGAACACGCCCGAGGGAATGTTTGACATCACGCAGCTCAGCCTCAAGCCGAGCTCGAAGAAGGGATACCTGCGCGGCAGCTTCACGCTGAACTGCGCCTATATGAGGGAGAACTAGCTGATGAGAATGAAATCGCTTCTGGCTCTTCTGGCGATCGCTCTTGCCGTTCAGCCTGCCGTCGCCCAGCTGCGCCGCCCAGCGCGCGGCCTGCAGCGTCAGACGGTGCGACCGACGCCCCCCGCCGCGTCTGCGGCTCCAGCTGCCGCAGCGACCCCAAGTGCGGGCGCGGCGAATTCCTCCGGCGAGGTGCCGGCGTTCAACTGGGATGCAGCGCCGGTGGACATCGTGCTGCAGGCCTACGGCGAGCGCGTCGGCAAGACGATTCTGAAAGATCCCCAGGTGCCGGCGGCGACGATTACCTTGAAGTCGCAGCCCGGGCAGAAACTCACCAACGAGGAGTACCTCGAGGCGATCGAGACGGTGCTGGAGATGAACCAGATCCACCTCGAGCCCTACGGCGAAAGCTTCATCCGTGCGCTGCCACGCAAGGACGTCCGCAAGGAGGGCATCCCGCTCATCATGGATCCGGAGACGCGCCTCCAGGAGAGCGGCAAGGTGGTGTCGATGATGATCCCGTTCAAGAACATCGCGACGGAGGAGGCGCAGAAGGCACTGGAGGGGCTGAAGTCCAACAGCGGCATCCTGCTCGTCTTCGAGCGCACGAACTCGATTCTCGTCACCGACACCGAGCAGAACATCAACCGCATGCTCGAGATCGCGCGGATGATCGACGTGGCGAGCCCGGTCACCGAGGTCGTGGAGTACATCCAGATCAAGTATGCGAACGCGACGGAGGTGAAGCAGGTCATCGACTCGATCGTGCAGGAGTCGATGAAGGAGCAGGAGAAGGGCGGCAAGCAGCCGCAGAACACGCCCGCCCAGCCGACTTCGCCGATCCGCCCGCTCATGGGCGGTCTGCGCCGTCCGGGGCAGCAACAGCAACAGCAGCAGACGCCGGTCAACAACCAGTCGCTGGTGATGACGGT
>CACYCW010000139.1 GCA_902773015.1 uncultured bacterium | reverse complement strand
CGTCAGCTCAACGAGCAGTCGGTCATGGCGTTTGTCCTCAAGCACCTTGGCGATCGTCTTGCCAGTTTCCTGACGGAAGCGGAGTTCGGCAAGGCGTCGGGAGCATCCCATCGCTTCAACAACATCCTCAACAGAAATCGGAGAAGCATATTCCGCAGCGATGAACGCAAGCGCATTCTCGACGCGGGAGTCCACGGGCCTCACGTATGGAGTACGGGTGGAGGCACGGCGTACCACGCCAACGGCCCCATACAGATATTCCTTCTCCGGCTTTCCACCTCGCATCTGCACATCAAGGGCTTCGAACGCCAGACGTCCTCCCTGTTCCCAATCCGGGCGTATGCTCGAAAGCGCAACAGACGAACGCATGCAGATGAGTTCATCATCGTCCACACCGACCAGACGAAAGTCTTGCGGACACCGCCACCCCAGCGACTCGGCAGCCATCAAGACCACATCGGCGATCCAATCACTGACGGCAAAGATCGAAACCGGCCTCTTCAGCTCCGCAAGTTTCTTCTGGACGTCTTCAAGTGCGAAATACGGATTGTCGAGCCACATGTCGAAGTGCGCATGGCGGCATGTTAAGCCCGACGCCCGGATGCGTTCAGCGAACGCTCTTTCCCGAACGACCGACCAGTAGCATTTGCGGTCCGCAAGCCCGAACACGGCGAATTCGGATCCTTGCCCCAAAAGCGCATCGGCCGCCGCAACGCCGAAACTTGCGTTGTCGTGGCGGATGACAGGCACGCCGCTCAATTTTCGACGACTATCGACCAAAACTGTCGGAAAGCCATTCGGCAACAGATCCGCAATCGCTGTGGTGTCGTTGCTGACAATGCCGGAAGGCTTCACGATCTCAAGTATCTTCGCGACACGGGCGGATTCGTCTGGCGCATCCGATGGATTCAGCCACACGAAACGCCATCCCCTGCGCCGCCCCTCCCGCATCAGCGACAGCGTCAGTTGGTTGTAGCTCGCGTTGAGGCGACCGGAATATACAAGAATCCTTTTCATTCGCGTCAACTTCGCGTCATCCGCAGATTGCAATGCACAAGCCCAGTGTATCGAATAACCCTTCCATGCTGTAAATTATATCAAAATTCCACGGGTTTGCGGGGCCTTGTCACAGAATACTTGCTCGACCCGCCGCTTCCAGAAGTAAACGCACGGACTCCGTGCGTTTACTTCTGGAAGCGGCGGGTTCCGTCCGCGTCCTTCGTCGCCGTGTCGGTATAGAAGAGGATGAACTTCTTTAGCAGCGGATACACCTCGCGCAGCACCGCTTCGTCGCGGGTGTACCACCACGCCTGCGCCAGCACCAGTCCCGAATACGCTCCGCCGCAGAGCGTGTAGCGGTATTCGGCGATGGGGGCCTCGAATCCAAGCGGATTCATGTTGAGCGGCAGATACGCGCCCCGCACGCCGAACGCCTCCTTGGTGCGGCGCTCCAGTTCGGGCAGGGCGCGAACGTAGGTCTCGACGAACGGCTTGACGAATTCGCGTGGCCGAGCGGAAAGAACGGCATCATGGGTATCTGCACGTTCTGGTCGTGGGCGTAGCAATGCGAACCGACGCCACCGTTGCCGCCGGTCCATGTCGGAGCGGGAGGGATAGCCGTCGTATTACTTGCCGTCTGCGGAGGCGTCGTTCATTCCGAACATGATCGAGACCGTGGTCGGCCGCCAGGGATCGACGTCGTCCTTGAGGCAGGCGAGCGCACCACCCGTGGAGTTGCCGGCGATGCCGGCGTTCACGAAGCGGATGTTCCGGTCCGGGTGGCAGACAAAGTAGAAGTCGGTGATGAAGCGCGTGTACCGCGCCTGCTGGGTGATGGAGTCGCCCAGAAAGACAACCGTCTCCCCGTCCTGGAACGGCGTCGCCTTCGCGAAAACCGATGCTGCAAGAAGCACTGCGGACAAGCGCCGCCCCGATGCGTGTCATTGCGGTCTCCTCTCTATTTTCATCTCTCCATTTTCATTTATTGACGCCCGCGAGAATCATTTACTCCTTGAAGTCCGACTCTGAATGCGCTCCGACGGTGAGCCCGCGCCAGCCACGGAAGTGATTGACCTTGTCAGACGTCAGCTCCGCATCCTTCGCGAGACGCACGAGCCGGTAGTCGGCGTAGATCGCCTCGTGCAACTCGCCGTCGTTCCGAACGGCGTCCCTGCGTCCGGTCAGCAGCGCCGGCACTGCGGCCTTCGCCGCGCGAAGCGCCGCCGGTCCCGCGACCAGCACCGTCTGATAGAGCCGTTCCCTCGCCGCTATCCTTTTCGCGACCTGCACCGCGCTTTCGTCTGGACATGCGACGACTATCCACGCGCCCTTCCGCGGCAGCGCATCGAAGCGGGCGTCGAATCCATCCGCGACGGCATCGATCGTGAACATCTCCGGACCCGTCGTGCCGCATTTCCCCTTGAATGGCAGCTGCGGATCGGTTCCGTTCCAGATTGCGATGCCGTTGGCGACCTGTTCGCCGAGTTCGCGGAACCGGCGTTCGAAGCACGGACGCATCATCAGCCACGGCGCGTGGAGGAAGCCCAGCACGTGCTTGCGGTCCGATTCCGGACGTCGGCTGAAGAAGCGGACCAGGTCTTCGAGATTCGTCTTGCAGCCGTAGCAGTTTGATCCGCAGGGGATGACGTCGTAGCCGGCGCCGAGCAACTTGACCATGACCTCCATGTTCTTGTTCTCCGACGGATCGGTTTCGACCGCCGCCTGCTGGAAGTGGGTGTAGGTGTAGGTCCACGGACACTGCACGACGCTTTTCGGCATGCGCCGCTCGAACTCCGCCAGCGGATGACGGCGGATGTAGTCGCTCCAGATCCACGCCCGCGCGTCGTGCTTCTCGACCTCGCGAATCAGCAGCAGGATGTCGTGCCACCAGAGGTCGCCCTGCCTTACGGCTGCAAACGTGTGCCAGCGCTGAAAAGTCGGGGTCTCCTCGTCGAGGCCGAGATGCACGAATCGCGGATGGTCGAAGATCTCGATCGCATCGCGGATGAGATCGGCGCAGACGCGGTAGTACTCCGGCGTGGAAATCATGCGGTGGTATTCCTTGAGCCAGATGTCGTGCGATGCCGAGAAGTTCAGTTTCGGAACCATTTCGAAACCCATTCCGCGCAGGCGGTCGAGTTCGGCCCGCAGCTTCTCCGGCGACCAGCTGCCCTCGACCGCCAGCTCCGGATGGCTCGGATAGACCACGCCCTCGCCG
The DNA here is from genome assembly GCA_902773015.1 of uncultured bacterium. Classification (GTDB taxonomy): domain Bacteria; phylum Verrucomicrobiota; class Kiritimatiellia; order RFP12; family UBA1067; genus UBA1067. The sequence continues at coordinate 7,544 of CACYCW010000139.1, read as the reverse complement.
AGATCGAAGACGATCATGTTGACGCCGCCGGCTTTCATCGACGGCACGACCAGGTTCCGCCAGAAAGCCTCGTCGAAGCGCAGGTGGTCCGCCGCCTTATACGTCGTGCGCACACACTCGGCGGCCTCCGGCGTCTCCATCCAGCGGAACGGACACGCAGGCCGCTCGATATCGCCCCAGAAGTTCATTCCGAGGTGAATGAGACTTGACCAGATCATCTTCTCTTCTTCTTTCATTTTGATTTCTCCCAAAGACTCACATCACGGTATTCCGCATCCAGATTCGGATAGACCGCATCAAAGACAACACGCAGCGACCGAGTGCGAATGGCCTTGAAGTTCTCGATCAGCACCGCATCCGGGACGACTCCCGCGGCCATGCGGCAGAACTTCCTCGCCCCCTCCACGAACCGCTCCTCGAATTGTGCCTGGTTCATGTTGGGCGGGCGCGCGTGGAGTGTGATCGACACGTCCCTGGATCCAAGTATGCGCATCTTCTCCAACAGCCGTTCCAGCTTGTGGCGGACGCGCGGCGTCTCGTTGGGGTCGTTGTCCACGAGACGGAGATTCGGAAAGAGGTCCAGCCCCGAAGACAGCTCCTGAACTTTGACATATCGAACGTCCTTTCAGTTGAAACGTTTGAAGTATTATACCAAATCCCTCGCCTTCGCACAATCCGGCATTTTCATCGCTCCTTCAGGCATCAGGGCCGAAATAAGGATATCCACCAGGACTCCCCACCCCTATGAACTGTAGTGAATGATACCACAACCCCGCACGGATGTCAACGCGATCGGCCGGTCAAGCGGACGATGCTGGGGCCTTGCCCATCGCGAATCACCTCGATGTGAGTCTTGATTCGCTCGCGCAGACAGTCCACATGGCTGATGATGCCGACGCGACGGCTGCCGACCAGCGCGTTGAGCTGCTCAAGCGCCTCCATCACCGTGTTGAGCTGGTCGCCGCCGCTGAGCGTGCCGAATCCCTCGTCAATCAGGAGCAGGTCCACCGCCAGCCCCGTGCCGTCAAGACCCGCCAGACCCAACGCTAGGGCCAGCGACGCCAGGAACCGCTCGCCGCCGGAAAGCGTCCTCGCCGGACGTTCCACTCCGCCCTCGAACGCATCCCTCACCGTCAGCGTAAGCCCCACGCAGGAAAGCTCGTATCGTCCAGAGAACTTTCGCAGATAACGGTTCGCATTGTCCAGCACGTTTCTCAGCACGTAGGCCTGGATGACGCGGCGGATCTGCCTGCCGACGGAGTCGCCGAAAAGGGTGTTGAGCGCGGCCCACTCCTCCGCCTGCCTTCGCGCGGCCTCAAGCCGAGACTCGAATTCCTTTCGCCTGTCGGCGACCTTGTCGTCGTCATCCAGCTCCTGGGTGATGCGTCCCATCTGCCTGAGCAGTTCCTCGTGATCATCCCTCCTCCGCACCAGGGCCGCGACCAGGGCCTCCTTTGATGCCTCGGCTAGCTCCGACGGACAGGCCGCCGCCTGCGTCCCGTTCACCCGCTGGACATCGATCTCATGCTCGATCATGCTCTTCAGCCCGCCGATCCGCTGAAGAAGCGAATCCGCCGCCGCCGAGCGGGGCTCCGTCGCCTCCCAGCTCGGCATCAGCGTGAGGACGTCTGCGAGCGCAGCGTCAACCTGCTTCACCAGCTGATCCGCAGCCTCGACCTGCTGCCGCATCAGCGTTTCCCTGTCCTGGTACCGCTTGAACTCCGAGGCATCCTTCCGAAGCTGCGCGAAAAAGGCCTCGTCGTCCGCCCGCCAGCGCGCCTCCCAGCCAGGGGAGACGATTTCCGCGGATGCGGCAGCGAACTTGTCCGCCGCTCTCGTCTGCAGCCCCGTGATGGCCTCCTTGAGATTCTCGCTCCTGTTCTGCGCGACGGTCACGGCGTTCCGAGCGTCATTCCGCCTCTGCTCAGCCTTGCGCAGCGAGCCGTTCAGCTCCTGAAGCTCAACGTTCAGACGCTCAATCCGTCGCGTCGCCGCATCGTCTTCGTCCTCCTTCGCCATCAAGGCCCTGATCCTGTCGCAGACATCCTTCTCCGCTGCATTCAGGGTCTCGTCCGAGAGCGACTCCAAGGCCAGGCTCTCGGCAAATGCCTGAAGCCGTGTTCCAAGTTTCTGCAACTGATCCCGCTTGGCCTCTATCTGCTGTTCCGCACTACTGATGCTCCGCTCAAGGGTAACGACCCGTGCCACGACTTCGTTGTATTCGCGCTCGGACATCCGATAGGCGTCACGTGCCTCCTCGCACGCCTTTTCCAGCGGCTCAATGAGCGCGGCGAAGTGATCGGCGCCCTGCAGCTTCTCGATCCTGTTCCCGCACACCGGGCATTCATCGCCCACCTTGAGGCAGGAGACGACCCGTTCAAGGCCGGCATCCAGCAGGCTCCGCGCGCCCTTCAGCCGCTGCTCCGCGTCATTCAGCCCGTTCCGTTTCCCGGCGACCCCCTGCTTCAGGACCGGGATCCGCTCGCGATCGTCACGAAGCGTCTGGCGATTCTCCTGAAGGGACTGCTCCATCTGCGCGAAATCGGTCCTGGCCGCCACTGACCGTGACATCAGGTCCCTCACACGGCCAAGATCGCGGAGATAGGCGTCACACCTCGCCTTTTCTTTCCGCACGTGCTCGATTCCCAGCGCGTCGCGCTCCTGTTGCCTGGCCTTGATTTCAGCGGCCTTCGCGCGGACGGCGCTAGACGCCGCAACCACAGCATCCTCCGCCGCGAGCACACGTTGCTGAAGCGTCGGCAAACCGTCAAGCACGCTCCTGATGTCCTCTTCGGCTTTCGCCAGCTTTCGCCGGGCATCGGACGCATCGCGAAGATTCTGTTCGATCACGTCATGTCGTCGGAACATGTCCGCCTGACCCCGACGCGCCTCAAGGCATCGCCGAATGTCGCCAAGCTCCTGCCAATCGCGCTCGCGCTGCCGGGCCAACGCCTCGCGCCCTCCCCTGAGGTCGGCGAACGTCGACTGCGCACGCACAAGACTTGCATCGACCTCGACAATGCGGCATCGGGCCTCGATCGCGTCAATCTCCCCCCTGATCGTCACACCCTTTGCCTTCAGGACCTCCAGCTCGCGCTCTTTCTCGGGACGGAGCGCACCGAGGCCGGTCAGGCCATCCAGACTCCGCTGGAGATCGGTGACGGCCAGCTTCCTCTCCTCGGCGATGCGGTAGATCTCCTGCCCAAGGCGCGAAAAGCGCTTCGTGTCCGTCAGCTTCTCGAGAATCGTCGCCTTGTCGTCATCCGAGCTGTCAAGGAACTTGGCGAACTCGCCCTGCGCCAGAAGCGCCGTGCGACAGAACTGGGCGAAGTCAAGTCCAATCGCCGCACTGATGACTGACGAGATATCCCTGCTCTTGTCGTAGGTGAGGCCGTTCGGCGACAGGTCCTTCCAGACCAATTCCGCCTCGTTCTTGCGCTCCCCCTTCATGTGCCGAGCCGTGGTGTTCCGGTAGCTCCCGACCGACCATTCCGCCCGATAGGGCTTGCCGTCGTTGCCCTGTAGCTCCACCACGGCATGGGCATCCGTTGCGCCATGGCGCACGAACTGAAGAGGGTCGTTGAACGCCAGGCCGTTGATCTTGACCGAGTTGTCGCGCTGGCTGTCGGAGTAGCGCGGGGTCATGCCATACAGCGCAAGGCAGATCGCATCAAGAATGGCGGTCTTTCCGGACCCGGTCTCGCCGCAAATGAGGAACAGCGGCTCGTCGGCAAGAGGAGGCGCCTCAAAGTCGATCGTCGCCTCGGCGATGGAGGCGATGTTGAGAATCGACAGTTTCCGGATCTTCATCGCACCGCTCCTCCGACCCCTTCCGATGCCGACAGCTCCGTCATCAGGCCCCGCAACAGTTCCTTCTGACGATCCGTCATCTTCCGCGCCGAAGAGAGAATCGTCAGCACCTCCTCGTCCGATAGCTCCTTCAGTGCCTCCATCGTAAGCCGCGCTCCTTGCGCAGCCGACTGCGGTTCGGCGGCAGGGCGCACGGGGTTGAGAAGGCAGAATCGAAATCCACGGCTCGCCGACATCTGCCGTGCGCGCTCGGTCCATTCGACGGGGATTCGCTCACCGGCCGCGACCACGACGTTCAGCCGCACATAGGTCTCCGGCGGCAGTTCCGCCGCCTCCAGGTCCTTCAGGGCGTCCTCGAACGGGAGGCCATCCCTGCCACCGATCGTCCGCAGCCCCCGAAGCGGCTCGAATCTCGCCGTGCGAAGCACCGGCGCCGCGCCCGCGGCGACCTCGACAATGTCCACGCCGTGCGGATAGTCCTCGTCGAAATGGATGGCACGCGGAGTGCCGCAGTAGCGGATGACACGCCGGCTTCCCCTGACCCACTGCGGACAGTGGATATGGCCAAGGGCGATGTAGTCGTATCCCAAGCCCAGTGCGGCAGGCTCGACACACTCCTCGCCGCCGATGACGGCAAGTTTCGTCTGACCGGTGAAATCCGTCTCCTTCCCGACGGCAAGGTGCGCCGCCAGCACGGTCGGGAGATGAGCGGCGTTCCGCCCCTCCACATAAGCGCGCAGCCCGCGGAAGTAGGCCGTCTGGCGATCGTCGTCCACCGCGCCCCGGACGGACGGGAAATTGCGCGGATGGCAGAACGGCACGGCGGCGACCAGTCCCCTGCCGTCGATCTCAATCACGTTGCGGGAGAAGTCCGCGTCACCGTCCGCGGTCTCGCCCGGCGTGCCGAGCACATGAACGCGGCAACGGCGCCACAGCGACTGACTGATCTCCAGCCGCGAATAGCTGTCATGGTTGCCGGCGATGACCACGGCCACGGTGTCCGGGCTCCCGGCCAGGATCTCCAGCAGCCGATCGGTGAACGACTTCGCGACGTCATTGCCATGCGCCCCGGAGTGAAAGACATCACCGCTCACCAGCAGCGCGTCCGGACGTTCCTGCGCCACCAGCGCGGCGAGCTGACCGAAGAAACGACTCTCCTCATCAGCCCGATCATAGTTGTAGAGCCGGTGCCCAAGATGCCAGTCACTGGTGTGTATGAGCTTCATTCGTCCTGTGGGCCCTCTGGTGACAATCGTCGACTCCGGAACATAAACGCGATTCAGGACAGGCGAAGGACAATCGCCGTGCGAGACGGCAGGTAGAGGCGAATCTGCTGCACTAGCTCGTTGTGCGTCGCGTCACGGACAAGCACCGGCTCGTAGGTGACGCCCGACTGGATGCGCCCCTGCCCGCCGAAGCGCACCTCGTCAGTATCAAAGAGGTGTCGCCAACGCGTGGCCGGCGGCACGAGCACGCCGTAACCCGTGAACGACTGCGTCGGATTGAAATTGAGCACGAAGAGCAACTCGCCACGAACGAACGCCAGCACCTTGTCCGGCTCGTTGTCAACGAGTTTTACGGGAAGGGAGTAAGGCCTTGGGGCGTCCGCAGCGTTCTTCAAAGCCTCGATCATCGCGGCGTCGAAGTCACCAAGGCCCTTGAAGCGCAGCGCCGGATCGTCACGGAGCGACCACTGCCGGCGCGCATGGCTGTAGTCCCAGCCGTTCTCGGCCCGCGGGAAGTCGATCCACTCGGGATGTCCGAACTCGTTGCCCATGAAGTTGAGATACGCCCCGCCATTGAGCGCGGCGGTCGCGAGCCGCGCCATCTTGTGAAGCGCGACCCCCCGGTCGATTACGAGATTCTGCTCGTCCTTCCGCATCCCCCGGTAGATCTCGCGGTCGACGCACTGGAAGAAGAACGTCTTGCCGCCCACGAGCGCCTGATCGTGCGACTCGACGTAGCTCACCACCCGCTCCTCGGCGCGGTGGTTCGTGAGCTCCCAGAAGAGACCGCCCATCGGCCAGTTATCATCGGGCACCTTCTCCGCGAGATGGAACCAGAAGTCCGGCTCGCCCATCGCCATGCGATAGTCGAACCCGATGCCGCAGTCCGCGACGGGCGCGGCGACGCCGGGCATGCCGGAGACGTCCTCCGCGATGGTGATCGCATCGGGACGCGTCTCGTGGATGACGCGGTTCGCGAGTTGCAGGTAGACCCAGGCATCGTCATCCACCGATCCGTTGAAGTACATGCCGTAGTTGGTGAAGGCATCGCCCAGTCCGTGGTTCCAGAAGAGCATCGAAGTGATGCCGTCGAACCGATAGCCGTCGAAGCCGTACTCCTCCAGCCAGAACTTGCAGTTGGAGAGCAGGAAGTGGATGACGTCCGTCTTGCCGTAGTCGAAGCAACGACTGCCCCACGCCGAATGCCACCCCTTCGATCCGGAATGGAAGTACTGGTAGTCCGTGCCGTCGAACCGCGAAAGCCCGTCCCGCTCGTTCGGCACGGCGTGGGAGTGGACGAGATCCATGATCACCCGAAGCCCCATCCCGTGCGCCGTGTCGACGAGCGACTTGAGATCGTCCGGCGTGCCGAACCGCGATGACGCGGCGAAGAACGACGAAACGTGATAGCCGAAGCTGCCGTAGTACGGATGCTCCATGATCGCCATCAGCTGCACCGTGTCGTAGCCGGCGGCGGCGATGCGTGGCAGCATGTGATCGCGGAACTCGGCGTAGGTGGCGACGCGTCCCTCCTCGGACGCCATGCCGACATGGGCTTCGTAGATGAAGCGAGATTTGGAGGGCTTGAGCGGTTGAGTGTGCTTCCAGCGGTAGGGGCGAGGGGGGGCCCAGACACAGGCCGAGAAGAGTTTGGTCGAGGGGTCTTGCGTCACATAGCGCGCATAGGCCGGGATGCGCTCGCCGTGTCCGCCGTCCCAGCGCATCTCGAGGTGGAACTTCTCGCCGTGGTGAATGCGATCGATGGCGATGCGGCGCTCCCAGACATCGGTGCCGGGAATGCGGAAGACCTCGAAGTCGGGGTCGATCCGCCAGCCGTTGAAGTCGCCGACGAGCCACATCGAAGTGGCATGCGGGGCCCATTCGCGAAAGACCCAGGCGCGCTGACGGCCCTTGCCCTCGACATGAAGGCCGTAGTAGTGGTGGGCGTTGGCCCAGTCCGCGAGGGAGCACTGGCCCTGCGTGAGCACCGCGGCACGGTCGAACGCACGACGGGAACGTCCGCGTATCGCCGTCTCGTAGGGCTTCAGCCCGCTGTCGTCAAGAAGGCGTACGGGATCCGATCTTCCGGACGCTCGAGCGTGTCTCTCTGCCGCCATCGTCTACCGCCTTTCGTTCAGGACTGCAATCAGCCAACTATTATGGTATAATTATACCAAATTTCGTGCCTGCAAGGAAGAGCGCAGTCGAGCGGGGTACGACCAACATAGACGGATTTCTTGCCATATTTCCCGATGGTCGAAAAAAGAATTTGAATCGCAGATTGCGAGGCGTTTGGCGTTAATGTTTTCCACGAATCCGGACGTCATCGCTTCCTTGCTACAAAGATCCTCGTCATGGACACCGAGGTTTACTCCAACACTGGCGGCCAGGCCTCCAAGGCGACCATAACGCCAGAAGGCTTGCCGCCCGCGTTATTCCTGCGCGTGAGGGTGAAGTAGCCACGACCATCCGCATTGACAGAGCGCGCAAACTTGCAAATATGACTTT
>CACYCW010000138.1 GCA_902773015.1 uncultured bacterium | reverse complement strand
GGAGCCGAACTGGGCGTGATCGAAGAAGAAATTGATTTTCGAGCCGGTCTGCACGCCTTCGCCATCGAGGACGGGCTCGATCGTCAAGGCGAGATGGTGCCATTCGCCGTCGCAGCCGTCCTTTTGTGCGCAATAGTTGTTGGATGTGCCGTCGTAGGTGTCGAGGCGCAGATACGGATCCTTGTCGGTGTTGAGCTGCATCAGCAGCAGATGTGCCGACGCGCTGTAGTAGGCGGTCGAGGCGGACGTGCCCGACGACAGGCTCAACGGATTGCGCCAGGCGGTGAGTTCGGTCTTGTCGCCCTTGAAGAACCACTCAATCGTGGCGGACTTGAGGTCGGTCGTGAGGTCGGTGAAGCCTGAGAGGTCAATGCCAATGACGGCGCGCTCAAAGCGCATAGCCTTGGCGTTGAGGCGGTTCGATGCGCCGATGGCGATGTTGGTCGAGGGGACGTCATCGACCAGCGACCAGGTTCCGGAGGACAAGACGGTCTCCTCGCCGGCGGGGTTGGAGCCGGTGTTGACGATCGAGAGGAAGTCCGCGTCAAGCGGGAAGTGGGCGATAGGGGCACCGCCGGATGCCGTCGCGCACCAGGCGGAGGCGGCTGCGGAAAGGGCGATGAGGCGAATTGTTTTCATATGGGATGCCATCTTCCTTGTTTAGTCGGAACTGTGTGTGTAATGAGTTGCCTGGGGATTCACTTGAGCACGGGGCGTCCGCGCCAGACCTCGGGAATCTCAAGGCCGAGCAGCCACGCAATCGTTGGCGCGGTGTCGGCGAGCATCACCGGCTGGCGGAACGTCCATTCCTTCACGCCAGGGAAACTGACGATAAAGGGGATGCGGTAGCATTCGACGACATCGGCGCCGTGTGACTTGCCGATGCCGCCGTGGTCGGCGATCAGGATGACCGCCGTGCGCGAGGCCAGCGGCGAGTCGGCGATGGCCTTGAGTACGCGGCCGATCTGACGGTCGACGGCCTCCGCCGCGGCGATGTATTCAGGGGTGCCCCAACCGAACTTGTGTCCGGCGCCGTCGACGGAGTCGTAGTAGAGGAAGCCGAGCGTCGGCTTCTTGGCGAGATAGGTGAGAAAGTGGTCGGTCTCGCGTCCTTCGTCATCGGCGCGCGGACAGAAGACGGCCTTCTCGCTGATGGCGTTGGTGGCGAAGCAGTAGGGGATGCCGCCCCAGTTGTAGGTGGCGGCGGTGTAGGCAGTGGGACGCTGGCGGCGGATCTCGGCGAAGATGCACTGGGGAATGCCGTAGTCGCCGACGGGAGCGGCGGGCTCGACGTCGGGCTTGGTGCTGTTCCACTTGCGGTAGCCGTGCATGTCGGTGGTGGTGCCCATGAGCGCCGTGGCCCAATTGGCGGCGGACGAGGTCGGATAGCAGTTGCGGGCGACCGTGTAGATGCCGCTGTCACGCAGGGCGCGAATGTTGGGGACGCGGTCCCAGGGGATGTAGTTGGCGCCGAGGCCATCGACCCCGATAAGGATGACCTGGTCGATCTTGGGGCGATCGCGGCCCTCAGTTGCCGCTGACGTTGAGCGGCATCCAGCGACCAGGACCGTCAGGCAACCCGCGGTGAGTGCCGTGAGGGAGAAAAACAAGGCAGGTTTTCGAGTTATTGTCATGATTACCCTAAATGTTTAACTGTTTATGCGTATGATACCAAACTCCAGGCCGAGTGTCAACTGGGGCTGCAGGCGCGCTGAGACGCGAATGGCAGACTCCCGATCAGGCGGTGACGATGGCGTCGAAGGCGCCGCAGGCGGAAAGGCGGTAGAGCCCCTTGCGGCCGAACTTCGTGCGGTCGACGAGCAGATAGCGCCTGTCGGCGGCGGCGAGGACGCGACGGACAAGCTCGGCCTGCCGCTCGTGGTTGGTGGTGGCCGTCTTGTCGTCCACTCCGAAGGCGGAGACGAACGCCTTTGTCACATTGAAGTTCGCGAGCTGCTCGAGCGCCGCCGCGCCGAGAATGGAGTTGAGCTGTGGGTCGTAGTTGCCCCCGAGGCCGATCAGCACCCAGTGCTGCGGGAACTTGCGGAAGTTCTGGATGATCGACACCGAGTTGGTGAGGATGGTGAGGTGGTCGAAGTTCTGCTGACGCAGCCGGATCGCGAACGCGAGCACGGTGGTGGAGGAGTCGAGGAACAGGATGTCCCCCTCCGCCACGAGACCGACGGCCCTGCCGGCGATCTTCTCCTTGGCGGCGCGGTTGGTGATCACGCGGTCCTGGTAGTCCGCGGCACCGGGCTTCGCCGCCGGGGCGTCATTCCAGACGATGCCGCCGCGAATACGCTCCACCGCATTCTGCGCGCACAGCGCCGCGATGTCGCGGTGGATCGTGGCCGAGGACGCCCGGAAGCGCCGCATCAGCTCCTTCACCGTGCAGCGCCGACGGCGCTTCACGTAGTCGAGGATGTCGTAGGTGCGCATGACTTTCATGTCCGGCATTGTATCATTTTCAGCCCCGGCGAATCAAGTGCGAGAATTTCTCATTTCCTCTCATATTATTTCACGGACAATCACGCAAATCTCATGGGAAAGATGGTATAATGGTAGCGCAGTCTCAAAAAGAAAGGAAGGTCTGCGTGAGGATTAAAGAAGAAAGCTACATGTTCGAGATGATCCGGACGGAACTCACGGACGTCGTCGGCGCGGAGAACGTCGACGTCAAGTTCGCGGACAAGTTCGGCCACTCGATCGACTACTACTGGATTCCCGAGATGTGGCATGATCGCGGCAAGCCGTGTCCGCAGCCCGACTTCGTCGTGCATCCCGGCTCGACGCAGGAGGTCGCGCGGATCATGAAGATCGCGAACCAGTACAGGATACCGGTCGTGCCGTGGGGCGGCGGCTCGGGCAGCCAGGGCGGTGCGCTTCCGATCTACAACGGCATCGTCCTCGACATGAAGCGCATGAACCGGATCATCCGGATCGACAAGACCGCGCTCACCGTCACCTGCCAGACGGGCATCATCACGAAGCATCTCGAGTGGGGCTGCAACAAGGAAGGCCTCTCGACGATGCACCTGCCGGCCTCGATCTCGTGCTCGACGATCGGCGGCTTCCTCGCGCACCGCGGCACCGGCGTGCTCTCCACGAAGTACGGCAAGATCGAGGACATGGTGATGAGTCTCGAGGTCGTGACGCCGACAGGCGAGATCATCCGCACGCTGCCCGTGCCGCGGCATGCGTCGGGGCCGGATCTCACGATGCT
>CACYCW010000137.1 GCA_902773015.1 uncultured bacterium | reverse complement strand
GAAGGCGTACTCGTGTACGCCGAGCGGGTCGGGCTCACAGCGCCGCGCCCTTGTCGAAGGGAAGCTCGCCGCGCCAAACCGGACGCATGCTGGAAGGCACGGCGAAAAAGTCCGGGCCTCCGGCGAAAAAGTCTGTGGAGCTGACGGGCAGATGCACTATTGACTTCAATTGCGATTTTTAGGTTTAATAAAATATCATCCTTGAAGACAAACGAAAGGAGAACCATGACTACACCAACCATCGAACAGGTCATCAAGCACTACACGATCATCGCCGCCGCTCAGCGCATAAAGGTCGGTCGTCCCTGCCCCGACACCATCGCCAACGGCATCAGGTCCCTGCGCGGACTCTGCCGCGCCGCCGGGATTCCCCTCACCGCCCCGGTGAGCCAAATCAACCGCAAGTCCATCGACGACGCCCTCGTCTATTTCGTCGCTCGCGGACTCTCCCGCGTCTCGGCCATCAGCTACGTGAGCCAGACGCGCTCAGTCTTCGCCAACTGGTGCCGTCCCTACTACCGCGACGCCGGCTGGCGTATCCCGGAGATCGAGACGCCCGCGTTCTTCACCAACCCGCCCAACTACGAGCGACCATCCGCTGAAATGCTCGGACGCGTGAAGAACTGGTACGCCTGCCAGACGGGCGAGCATTGGTTCGCCGCCACCATGATGCTGGAGTTCGCCATGCGCAACGGAGACGTCCTCCGCCTCAAGAGCGAGAACTTCGTGACAGTAGTGTGTAAGGGGACGGTGAGGACATCGGGGACAATGGTGGCGGAGTGCGACGACACGCGGGCAAGCCGGAGTCTTGCCCCTACCACGAGGGTGAGGCATTATTTGAGCTACACGCCGCATAAAACGGCGTTGAGTAGCGGACGACGTGTGTATTGGCCGATCCACGATTCCATCTGGCAGCAGTTCGACGAGTACGGCGGCCTTTCCGGCCTTGACGTCACCGACGAGACATTCGCCGATCTGAACCGCGACCTCCGTGCCCTCGGCTTCACCGGCCACAAGGGTGCCTACGAGCTTCGCAAGATCTGCATCGACCACGTCTATCAGAAGTTCGGCGCGGAAGCCGCCTCCTCAATCAGCGGCGACAACATCAAGACGATCGTCAAGTACTACGCCGACCCCGCCCAGCCCAACATCGGCGCAACCCGCATCATCGACCTTCTATAACTGGACCTAAGCGGCGGGCAGCCCGCATGCCAGCAAGCTTACGCTTGAGCAATGTATCAATAATTCGCGGATAATAATCAATCCGGTTCGGTAGTTTGTAAGAGAGGAAATGAGGGCGGGACTCAACCCCTCAACGTCTCACTGCGGAGCGGTAGTTGGAGCCCCACTGCTCGGAGTTATCCTATGCCGATGGCAGGCGGGTTTCGAGTTGGGAGAGTATCTCGGCGGGTTCGGCCATGCGGCCACAGCCGTGCACGCCGCAGGCGAGCTCGCCTTCGGTCGGCTCAATGATCCTCACTCCCCTTCCCCGCAGAATCGCGATGTTCTCCTGGGTCGCCGGATTCTCCCACATGCCGATGTTCATCGCCGGCGCAATCGCAATCGGAGCCTTCGTCGCGAGCAGGATCGCGGTCAGGAGATTGTCGGCGATGCCGCAGCGCAGCTTGGCGATCGTGTTCGCGCTCGCCGGCGCGATGACCGCGAGGTCGACCGACCCCGCAAGAGCGATGTGTTCGGGCTTCCACTCCGCCGGCGTCGCGAACTGATCAATGTAGACCGCGTTGCGCGACAGCGTCTGGAAGGTGAGCGGCCGCACGAACTCGCACGCCGCCGGCGTCATGACGACAGTGACGGCATCACCGTTCCGGACCAGGAGCCGCACCAGCTCCGCCGCCTTGTACGCAGCGATTGATCCCGTGACTCCGAGAAGAACTCTCCTGCTCATTTCACCGCCTCCCTCATCGCCTCGACCGCAGACCGCATGTCCGACTGCCCGAAGAGATGGCTGCCCGCGACGAACTGATTGGCGCCAGCCCGCGCCGCCAGGACGGACGTCTCGAGGTTGATGCCGCCGTCCACCATCAGATCGATGCCCGGCAGCCGCGCGCGCAGGTACTCCAGCTTCGGCAGGCACTCGGCGATGAACTTCTGCCCGCCGTAGCCGGGATGAACGGTCATGACCAGGATCTCATCCACCTCGCCGAGGTAGGGGTCGAGCCGCTCGACGGGCGTCTCGGGATTGAGCACGATCGCGTTCTTGAGGCCGAGGGCGCGGATGCGCCGCAGCTCCGTGTGAAGATCGCAGTCGGCCTCGACGTGGATCTGGATCGTCTGCGCGCCGGCGGCGGCGAATTTCTCGAGGTAGAGGTCGGGACGGGACATCATCAGGTGCACATTGCGATAGAACCCCGGGGCGGTTCGTCTCGCCAGCGCCACCACATCGGGGCCAAAGGAGAGGTTCGGCACGAAGTGCGCGTCCATGATATCTAGATGCAGCGCCTCCGCGCCAGACGCCTCGGCCCGGCCAATCTCCTCGCCCAGCCGACCGAAGTCCGCAGCCAGCAGCGACGGCAGTATTTGCGTTCTCATCGGCCTGCATTATACCATTTTCCGACGGTTCGCGCCACCGCGGTGCCGCAAATTATGATATAATCTCCGCCATGATACGTGTCGTGATAATCGACGACCACGTGGTCGTTCGAGCTGGTCTCAGGTACATCATCGAGGCGGACCCCGAGCTGGAGTTCGCCGGCGAGTTCGGCGGCGGCGAGGGCGCGGCGGCGTTCGTCGCCGAGACGAAGCCCGACGTGACGCTTCTCGACGTGCGCATGCCGGACAAGGGCGGCATCGAAGTCCTCCACGAGATCATCACCGCCGATCCGCACGCGCGCGTCGTGATGCTCACCACCTCCAACGTGGAGGAGGACGTCTTTCGCGCGATCGAGGATGGTGCGCTCGGCTACGTGATGAAGGAGAGTCCCGTCGAGACGATCGCGGCGGCGATCCGCTCCGCCATGGCCGGCGAGGTGTTCATGACCGACGAAGTACGCGGCATCTACGAGACCCGCAAGGGCTCGAAGGGGCTCTCCGCCCGTGAGGCGGAGGCGCTGACGATCGCCGCGAGAGGCAGCAACAACCGCGAGATCGCGGCGGCGATGGGCCTGAGCGAGAACAGCGTGAAGATGTTCCTGAAGCGCGCGTTCTTCAAGCTCGGCGCCGCCAACCGCGCCGAGGCGGTTCAGCTCGCGGTCAGCCGCGGCCTCATCGCCGCGCCGAACTGACCGCGGCCGGTCCGTCGGGGACCTCCTCGAGCCGCACGTCGTCGAACCACACCGCGCCGAACGTGCCCGTCGCGCGCAGGTAGATGTAGGGCATCTGCCGTTCGCCCGTCTGCGCATCGGACGTGAACTCGTGCACCTGGTACGTCCAGTCCTGCGTGCCGCGGAACGGCGCCCCCGACGGGAACCAGTTGTTCTTGTTGTCCCAGATCGTCACGCCGGCGCCGGCGCCCGGACCGGGACCGGTGACGCCCTCGAGACGGATGAAGTAGGAGAGGCGGTAGCGCTGCCCCTTCTTCAGGGTCATGTTCTTGAGCGTCGCGTCACGGAAGTACTGCGAGGCCACCGTCGCCTTGCCGCCCGAGACGCGGATACGCAGCGAGTGGGGCGGCGTGACGAACACCGCGTCATCCAGATCGGCCTCGTCGGCCTTCGCAAACCAGGCACCTAGCGTGCGCCCCTTGCGCGGCGCCGAGAAGTCGCCGTTCCTGATGAGGTTGAGCGCCGTGGAGGCGCGATCGCGGGCAAGACCGCGGGCGACATCCGTCTGCGCGACGTAGGCGCGGGCACGGGCAACCAGGGGACCGATGATGTTCCGGCGCACGAACTCGAGTCGCCGCCACTCGATCGAGCCGTTCGGCACGAGGCGCTCGCCCGCGTCGACGAGACCCTCGAGACGGTCGATGACAGCCGGCGTGTAGATGCGCATGAAGAGATCGTACTCGCTCGGGCGAATCGACTGCGGACCGAGGGGCGTGTCGAGGGTCTTGCCGGCGACGCGCTCGATCCAGATGCGCTCGAGCGTCTCGTAGAGCTCCTTCATCTGCGGCGCCGCCGCGCCGAACATGAGCCGATGATGCTCGTCGAGAAGCGCCTCGACGTCAACCGACGGGTTCCACATCACACGGGCGAAGACGTAGTAGTTGAGATAGCCGAAGATCGACCAGTCGGTCTCGGACTCCATGAACGCGCCGAAGATGTACGGCGTGAGCCCGGCATAATAGCGGACGATGGCCTTCGGGGTCACTTCGGGGATGCCGTCGAGACCGCCGCCGTAGGCCTTGTTGGCGTAGTTCCAGAGCCATACCTTGCGGCCGCCGAGCTTCTCCGTCCACGCCTTGACCTCGGCGTCCTCGCGCCTGCGCTCGGTCGGGTCGGCCTCCGTCCACGGACCGCGCTCGGCGACCATGACCAGCACGTTGGTGGGGATGTCGACGGACGGCACGTGCCGGTACTTGCTGTAGGCCATGTTGCAGACGTAACCGTCGATGCCCTCGTCGATGAGGCGGTTGGCGAGGCGCGCCACGTTGCGCCAGATGAGCTCGGAGGCCCAGCTCACCTTGTCCGGATTCGCGGCGTAGGCCGCGGTGCACGCGGGGCAGGAGCACTTGATCATGCCGTCCTGCGGCATGACGTCAACGAAGCGCCCCCGCTGGCAGTTGCTGCCCCAGCCGCTGCGCTTGGCGGAGAGCCGATGCTGCGGATAGACGGCCACGCCCCGCACGCTCGCCGCCTCGCCGAGGAGGTAGCTCTTCGCGTCGGCGTAGATTTCGTCCCATATCTTCGAGGAATGGCAGATCTGGCCGGGATGGCCGGGATAGGTGATCTTGTACGAGTTGTGGCGACGGCCGTCCGGCAGGAGGGCGAAGTACTCGGGATGTGAGGTAGCGAAGCGGTCGATGTAGTTGAACTTGTTCTGACCGTGGCAGCAGGGCGTGTACTGGGTCTCCATCCGCAGCCGCCACCAGTTGCGCGTCTTCGCGGGGTGCCGCAGCTCATCCGGCTTGGGCCCCTCGAACCAGAGTCCGTGATCGTAGATCGAGTAGCGGCGCACGGTGTGGACCGGCGCATCGGCGAGGTCGGTGTCGGGTACCTCGATGCGCGATCGGCGGGGCACGACAGTGCCGAGCTCGCCGGGAAAGTAGAACCGGACACCGACGAAGCGCTCGAGGAAGTCGTAGGTGCCGAACGCCGTGGCGTGCTCGAAGTTCTGCACCCACACGCCGCCGCTGCGCAGCGCGCGGTGCGCCTTCGCCGCGTGGTCGTCGATGCCGACGACATGGACGCGGCCCGCGGCGGTGCGGATGCGGAAGCCGTCCCGCGGAAGGCCGTTCGTCGTGACCCCTGCGGCATCCGCCCAGCGGTTGGCGCCGAGGACGAGCGCCGCGCGACCGGGCGTCGGCGCGGTGACGATCGGCACGGGCGCGCCAAGCGCCTGGGAGAGGAAGTTCGTCGCCTCCTCGGCGGCGACGTTGACGACATCGCAGGCATCAGGCGCGATCAGCACCTCGCTGGCGCCGGGCTCGAAGATGACGGAGGCCGAGAGGACCATGGGCGTGGCCATCACGGCGACAAGCGTCGCTGGCAGGAGCCGGATTGCACGTGATTTCATTGTTCTATATTTGTGATGATGTGGAAATGTCTGGGATGGCACGTTGGCGTACGCCGCACGTTTGAGCGCCGCTATCGCGGCTTAACGTGAGCCAGTGAGCTAAGGCGCCCAAGCGCCGCAGGAGGCGGGAGCTCATCATGTCAGGTGAAGCCTTTTCGCGGAGACGGCCCGTGTCGAGCTGAGTGAGCCGCACCAAGCCGGCTCGCTGGATGCGCGAGGCGGGCGGGATGCGCGGCAAGGAAGCGGTATCACGCGGCGAAGCCGCCCGCCCGCGTCGCACGCACCAAACAGAGCTGTCGTTGAGTTCATCTTGGACTTTACCACATTATCTTATTTATCATTCCGTTTCGATAAGTCAACAAGCTCAAGCTCAAGATAGGCGGTGTAGTCGCGCTCGCCCGCGAGGGGTCGTGCACTGGCCTCCACTGTGCACCCGTCGCCGAGGGCCACCGTGAACGGCCGGGCGAGATCGCCCATCGCCGGCGCAAGAAGGATGCGAAAGCGCCTCACGTTCCGTGTCTCGACGCGAAACCGGTTCCCGCCGAGATTCTCCGCAACAATCCGCGCGCCGCCGTCGCGATGCATCGTGACGAGTTTGTAGGTCTGAAGCGCGAGATCGTCGTCCGTCCTCGCGATGTCAGGTCCCTTGAGGACGATCCGGTCCACGTCGATGTCGCCGTCTCCCGCCTCGAGGAGTTCCAGCCAGCGCGTGCGGCGCAGCGGCTCGACATCGGGATGCGCCGAGCCGCAGGGCGTCACGAGCGCGATTCGCCGCGCGAAGGGATCGCGTCGCCTTTCCCGCGACCACGCGAAGAACCGCCGCGTCGACTCGACCGCCTCAGGGAACCTGAGGGAATGTCCGCCGCCGTGCTCCTCGTAGACGTGGTCGACGCCATCACGTGTCATCAGCTCGTGCGCGGCGCGTGCGAAGGACACGCCGCACCAGTGGTGACAGCGCGGATGGCTGTGCCCGCCCGCGTAGCCGGGACGCGGCGAACAGTCGAGCGAGCCATGCTGGATATAGACGGGCGTGCCGAGAAACGCGCGGAAGTCCATCTCCCACCACGCGCCGGCGCTCGCCCACACGCCGGCGAGACGATCGGCGAGCACCTGCCCGAGGTGATATGCGCCGAAGCCACCCATGGAGTGTCCGCCGAGGAAGACGCGGTCCGGGTCGATGTCGAAGCGCCGCTTCGCGTCCTCGATCGTCGCCTCGATCATCTTCGCGACCCCGACGCGATTCCAGCGCGAACCGTCCGCCGCCGGCGGTGCGGACGGTGCCACGACGATGAAGGGTGCTTCCTCGAAGACTGGCATCGCCCATCCGCCCTCGCCGAAGTACTTCTCCGGCGCGGAGTCGGGCGAGCTCGCGTCCCCGCCATGAAGAAAGACGAGCAGCGCATTGCGACGGGACGTGTCAACCGCCTTCGGGACGAAGTAGTAGACGCGTCCGTCCGTTCGACCCGGCGCCGGGACGAAAGAGGCGAGGCGATCCGACGGCGCGCCAGACGCACCTGCCGCCAGCAGCATCGCCAGCAGCATCACCTTCATCGGCAGTCGTTTCATTTCGTCATCGCGGTCAGTGAGTCAGTCGATACGGCATATTATACCAAAAAACCATGTGTCCGTTGTCAGACGCGGCGACGATTTGGTATAATAGCCCAATGAGAAAACTGGCTATTGTCAGTGCTGCGGTGGCGATGTCCGTCTTTGGCGGCACGGAGCGGGCCGATCCCTCGGTGACGGATCAGGCCTCGCGCGCCGGCAAGGGGATCCTGGTGCTGCAGATCGGCAGCGACTGGTGCGTGAGCGGGGATGACGTGCGCCAGGCGTTCGAGAGTGATGCGTTCAAGCGGACGGTCGGCTCGAAGTACGTGCTTGCAGTCTTCGACGACATGGACAAGCCCGATGCCAGGACCATCGCCGCTAACGAGGCGGTGAAGCCCGCGCTCGTGCGCACGAAACGCTTTCCGGCCCTGACCTGCATCACGCCACCGCCAGCGCGGCTCTTCGCGCAGATCGAGAACCTGCCGCGCTCGGTAACGGGCGAGAAGCTCGCAGCAGTCGTCTTGAAGCTGGCGAAGGTCAAGGACGAGGCGGAGAAGCTCTTCCGCACGGGCAGGACGCTGCGCACCAGGAAGCCGTCCGAGGCCGCCGATGCCATCGGCGCGGCATTCGACCTCCTGTGGCGGCAGGTGGGCGAGTTCAACACCGCCGCGCTACGCGAAGGCCCGCTCGCCTACGCGGAGGAGTGGGAGACGCTCCGCGACCTTGATGCCGATGACCGATACGGCTGGGTGCGGCACTTCACGATGGGCGACGGCGTGGATCTCGTGACGAAGGCCAACCAGTTCCGGACGGAAGGCGAGTTCACAAGCGGCAAGGCCTACATCGCCTCGCTGCGCCGGATTCCCCAGGCGCATTTCACCCCGAACCAGCGCCAGTGCATCGACATGGCGGAGTACGCGCTTTGGCGAAAGGACGGCACGCGCACCGCAGAGAACACCGCGCTGCTCGAACACGCGTTCTCCCTGGGGCGGGACACCTTCTGGGGGCAGAGCGCCATGGGGTACCTGATCCTGTCCGGGAAGAAGATCGAGCGCACCCCGTTCAGACGGGCGAAAGTCCTGCCGCGTCCCGACAAGCCGACCGGGAGCCCGCCCCCCTTCCCGCTCGACTCCGTGCGGAGGCGCCTCGCGTCCATCACGCCGAAGACGGAGCTCACCGAGGCGTGCAAGACGGACATCGCCCTCTACGCGACGCTCTGGCGAATCGGGAAGGACGGATGGCGCGACCTCCACGCGCGCGCCGGCGCGAAGGCATTCATCGAGGTCTTCTTCAGGGACCGCACCTGGATGGAGGACTTCGTCTGGAGCGGACCGTGTCCGGGCGCGAACGCGCTGCTCGCCCTGGAGTCGGCGGTATTCCAGGACAACGGGCGCTGGATCACGGACGGAGACGGCACCGGCCGGCGATTCGCGACGGCGCTCGCGCTGGACTACTCCGACAGCGAAGAGGCCTGGCTCGCCGACTTCCTCGACGCCTACCGCGCCACCGCCAAGGCGGGGCTGCTGCACAAGCAAGCGCTCACGCAGCCGGTGTGGCAGTGGCGGTTCGCGCTCCACCAGGGCCAGCCGACGGCGAGCGTGGATGACGCACCGGCGCAGCAGCGCTTTCTCGCCCGCTACGTGAATACGCCGCTTCGGGACTACGGCAAGACATGCTGGATGGTGCCGTACCGCACGTTCAACTGCTTCGGCGAATCCGTGCAGGGGCCGCTCTACTACGAATCATGGGCGGAGGCCGGAGAGTGGCCGAAGCGTCGCTACTCGCCCATCGTCGGCGGCGTCTGCGGCGAGCTGTCGAAGTTCGGCTCGGCCTGCGGCAACGCGCACGGACTGCCGAGCTGCACGGCGGGACAGCCCGGGCACTGCGCCTACACGCGGCGGCTCCCGGGCGGCCAGTGGGAGATCGACTACGCGGTCACCTATCCCACGCGGCTGCACGTCAAGTTCTGGGAGAACTCGATCTGGCCGTATGTCCAGGCGTACGAGGGCACGTTCGAGGGCAACCGGGAGAAGCGACTGGACGCGGACCGCCTGATCGAGCTCGCCCACCTCGCCGAGGAGCGAGGCGCCAAACCGAAGGAGGTCGAGGAGTTCTACCGCCAGGCGTGTCGCTCCTGGCCGCGGCACTACAACGCCTGGTGCGCCTACGGCGACTGGGTCGGGCGCTCGGATGCGCCGCTCGACACCATGCGGATCTGGGTGCGCGGCTGCGCCCGCGGCATGCGCACGGGACGTCAGCCGCTCTGGGACCTGCTCACCCCGTATTTCGAGCGAGTGGCGAAGGAACGGAAGGCCCAGGGGCTGGCGGACGCGCTCGTCGAGTTCGCGCCGCTGCTGCGTCAGGGCGACGAGAAGCTTCAGGAGGAGGCGGACTTCAAGAGCGTGCTGACGGAGTGGACTGAGCCGCTGTCCAGGAACAGGCTGCTGATCGTGCCCGTCCTCAAGGCCATGCTGAGCGCACAGTACGGAACGCGCGACTTCTTCTCACAGACACTCGGCTGGGGCGGGGACGCGATGATGTCCAGCAAGTCGGGCTCGACCGCATTCTTCAAGGTGCTTGAGGAGGTGATCGCGGAGAAGTCATCCGACGGCGAGAAGGCGAAGCTCGACTTCGGCCCGCTCATTCTCGGCGCATCGAAGACGGGCAACATGACGGCCTTCCGCCAGCTGGCGGCGCTTCAGGATCGGCTCGAGCCCGCGCCGCACGACGGGAATGCGTATCCCGGCTCGGACTTCGGCGGGGAGCTGCTCTCGGCCGCCGGCATGCTCAGGACGTCGACGACGAGCTCCTGGGACGTTCCCGCACGCTATGCGCGCTGCATCGACGCCTCGCCCTGCGGACTAAACGGCTTCCACACCGCCAAGGAGGCGAGTCCCTGGGCGACCGTGATCCTGCCAGGACCGGCGGAGGTGCTCGGCATCGTGGCGGAAAACAACGCAGGCGGCGACAACAAGGCGCGGCAGGTGCCGCTGGAGATGCAGGTCTCCGAGGACGGCGAGGGCTGGAAGACGGTCTTCACCAGCGACGAGGCGCAAGAGACGTACCGTGCGGACCTGCGCCGTACGCCGCAGCGGGCCTGCCAGGTGCGCCTCCGCCGCGCTCCCGACGCCAAGACGGAATTCTTCCATCTCGGCAAGATCCTCGTCTACGGCCGGAAGCTCTACTGAAACGAACCGAAACGGCGCCCGGATCAGCGGAAGACCGCGCGCTTGATGAGCGGCTTGTCGAGCCAGCGCTTC
>CACYCW010000136.1 GCA_902773015.1 uncultured bacterium | reverse complement strand
GACCCCGGCAACCGCCTTCTCAAGGTTCCGGGAAAAGTGTATAATTCCCTTACGGAATTCTCCAGCGATCCGGCGCCGATCGAGGCCCACCGCCTGGCGCTCGCGCGGGAGATCGAACGCCTAACAGCCAAAGAAAGGAACAGGAAACCATGATCCAGGCCCCCACCACCACGTCCCGTCGCGCCTTTCTCAAGGGTGCCACCTCCACCGCCTCGCTTGCCGCATTCGGCGGGTGCCGGTCGCTCTGCTGCTGTGGCTGCGAGCGTCTGCCCTACGACGACACGATCGGCGACCGTCTCTGGATGTGGGGGCACCACGCCATGAGCTTCGCGGCGATGAAGAAGTCGAAGACCACCTACAACCTGCCCTACGACCGCCGCATTGACATGGCAGCGGCCTGCCGCGAGATGAACATCCCAGGCTGCTTCGTCGTCCGCTGGCTCAACATGCCGAACAAGGCTGAGCTGCCCGAGTACATGAAGCAGTTTGCCGCGACGAAGCGCGTCGGCTTCTCGATCACCGACGGGGCCGTCGAGAGCTTCGACGAGAAGGTGCGGCTCGGCCTCGAGTACGCCGACAAGATGCCGAACCTCACCACTTTCATCATGGACGACTACTGGAGCGGCGCGAACAAGGGAGGCGACGCCACAATTGATGCCATCCGCAGCGCCAAGCAGAGGATGGCCGAGCGCCGGCTCAAGCTTGGCGTCGTGCTCTACTCCGATTCGAACGGGGTGAAGGACCAGTATCGGGATGTCCTCGACCTCTGCGACGAAGTCACTTTCTGGTTCTGGAACGGAAAGAACACCGCGTCGATCGAGGAGCAGGTCGCCAAGCTGCGCGCATTGATTGGACCTGAGAAGCCGGTTCTGCTCGGTCAGTACATGTGGGACTTCGGCGGCAAGAAGCCGATGCCGGGGTCGGCGATGGAGAACCAGCTCGCTCAGACGTCGCGCCTTCTGGCCCGTCGCGAGATTCACGGCGTGATTTTCCACTGTACCCCGCTCGTCGACATGAACCTCGACGCCGTCAACATCTCTAAGGCGTGGATCAAGGACAACGCCGCGAAACCGTGGGGGGAGAAGGCATGAACACATTCATGACAAGAAGGGGATTCCTCGAGCTGTCGGCGGCGGCGGGCGGCGCTGTCGCGCTTGACGGCTGCCTGTCGTGTGGCTGCGGTTGCGAACGCGTGCCTTACGGGGGCACGATCGGTGACAGGCTCTGGATGTGGGGACATCACGCGATGAGCTTCGCGTCGATGAAGGGCGCTAAGGAGCAGTACAACCTGCCCTACGACCGCCGTATCGACATGGCGGCGGCCTGTCGCGCGATGAACATCCCCGGTTGCTTCGTCGTCCGATGGCGCAACCTGCCGACGAAGGCGGACCTGTCCGAGTACATGAAGCAGTTCTCCGCGACGAAGCGCGTCGGCTTCTCGATCACCGACAGCGCCGTCGAGAGCTTTGACGAGAAGGTGAGGCTCGGGCTCGAGTATGCCGACAGGATGCCCAACCTGACGACGCTCATCATGGACGACTTTTTCTCGCACAAGAGTCATACGCGGTCGCTGGACGAGATCCGGCACGTCCGCGAGGAGACGGAGAGACGGCGGATGAAGCTCGGCATCGTTCTCTATTCCGACGCGAATGGCGTGAAGCCGGAGTTCCGTCCCTATCTCGAGCTCTTCGACGAGGTGACGTTCTGGTTCTGGCACGGCAAGAACGTCGGCGGCATCGAGGGGCAGGTCGCAAAGCTGCGTGAGCTGATCGGCCCTGAGAAGCCAGTGTTGCTCGGCCAGTACATGTGGGACTTCGGCGGCAAGAAGCCGATGCCGGGGTCGGCGATGGAGAACCAGCTCGCGCAGACGTCGCGCCTCCTGGCCCGTCGTGAGATCCACGGCGTCATCTTCCACTGCACGCCGCTCGTCGACATGGGCCTTGATGCCGTGAAGGTCTCGAAGGCCTGGATCGAGGCCAACGCCGCCAAGCCGTGGGGGGAGAAGGCTTGACGATCGAATACATCGACCGCTCAAGTGGTGAACGACGGACGGAGACCGTCATGGGTGACGGCTTTCTCCGCTTTGCCTATGAAACGCTTCTGGGGCGGACCATCTGGCCGGTGATCTTCGGGAGCGGATTCTGCTCGAGTCTCCTGGGCGCGTTCTATGACTCGCGCCTCTCGCGTCGTTCCATCGCGAACCTTGCGAATCTTCCCGGCTGCCATCCCGACGAGGCCGAGAAGCCGGTTGCCGACTACGTCTCGTTCAATGAGTTCTTCACCCGCCGCCTGCGGCCGGAGTGCCGCCCCTTCGGCGAGGGCGTCGTCAGTCCGGCGGAAGGGCGCCTGCGTCTCTGGTTGGATGCGGACATGGACGTTCCGCTGCCTATCAAGGGCGCGACGCGGACGCTGCGCGAGGTTGTTCAGCCGAAGGACGCTCCCGCCGTTCCCGCTGGACGCTACGACATCGTCGTGGTCCGCCTCGCGCCGGTCGACTACCACCGCTTCCATTTCCCGTGCGAATGCCGGACGACCGAACCGCCGCGCGTCGTCAGCGGTGCCTACCACTCGGTCAATCCCATCGCGTTGCTGCGCCGTCCCGACATCTATGCCATGAACGAGCGTCAGATTCTCCGTTGCGAGGCGGACTTCGGCCCGTTCTGGCTCGTCGAGGTGGGCGCGTTCGGCGTCGGGACGATCGCCCAGACCTTTACGGGCGATCGTCACGCCAAGGGGGACGAGAAGGGCTACTTCAAGTTCGGCGGTTCGACGATGATCTTCGTGTCACCGACAGGTGCGCTGAAGTTTGATGACGATCTCGTCCGGAACTCGCGGGAGGGAGTCGAGACGTTCATCCGCGTCGGCGAACGGATGGGAACCGTGCCTGAACAGGGAGGGATGTGATGAACAGAATGATGAAATGGGCGGTCGCCCGAGTCGTTGCTGTGGGTCTTGTTTTTGTGGTGGCCCCTCTTGTTCTTGCTTACGCTTCCACCACCCCTTGAGACTTTGCATGGCAATCTTGGGACAGTAACCCAGATCCATCATCGCCCCGGCGGATTCCATCCGCCGGGGCGATTTCGTTTCGTCTCACCAATGGTGCCGCCTGTGGTGGTGGTGCCTTGGCGGCGGAGGAGGGGGCGGCGGTGGACGATGCCACCAACCGCAACCTGGCGGCGGAGGAGGGGGCGGCGGCGGTGCCCAGTGATGCCGAGAGGGGTGGCATCCGACTGTCACGGTGGTCTGCACGACCGTTCCCGCGAATGTTGTGCCCACGAGGGCAAGCCCTGCGACGAGGGCGACGATGTACTTCTTGTTCATATCACACCTTACCTTTCTGCGCTTCTTGCGCTTACACAGTGTTAGGCGGCCCGACTCGAACTTTCTGACAAGGTAAGTTCTGTCAAGTCATTAAGCCTGAGCGTCGCAGTTGCTGACCCTCGGCGACCCCCGTCGGCGTCCGTGCCATCGTCCCGGCCAACATGTAGGCGTTTTCGATGAAACCACCGCGCCCAAAATGTCATTTTCATGGCCGCACCCTTGACATCGTCAATGAATCTATCCTATAATATCGCGTATCAGCATTAAGAGAAGTTTTAGGTCGACACAGCGCATAGAGTGTGCTTGCAATGGAGGCATTGTTGATGGAGAGCCCTAGACACGATAATGGGTGCGTAGGCATCCGCGTGTCATGCGGGATTTGTCCGCGCAAGTGTCATCTTGCGGAAGGGGCGGTCGGCGACTGTCAAGCGCGGCGCAATGTCGGCGGACGCATCGTGCCGCTGGCGTATGGGCGCCCCTGTGCGGTCGCGCTTGATCCGATCGAGAAGAAGCCGCTCTTCCACTTCCTGCCCGGCGCCACCGCGCTCTCACTCGGCATGGCCGGCTGCAATCTCCATTGCCGCAACTGCCAGAACGCGGACATCTCCCAGGCCTCGCCCACCGAGATTCCGGCGGAGAATCTCCCACCTGGCGCTCTTGTCTCGCTCATGGACCGGACGGAAACGCGCGTTGTCGCCTATACCTACACCGAACCGTTCGTCGCCTTCGAGTACGTCCGAGACTGCGCTCGCGCCGTTCGAGCGACAGGCGGCTTCAACGTGCTGGTGAGCGCCGGTTACGTGAATCCCGGTCCGCTGGCGGAACTCATCCCGCACCTTGACGCGGCGAACATTGACCTGAAGACGATGTCCGACGAAGGCTACCACACGATGTGCGGCGCGCGGCGCGATCCCGTCCTTGAGACGCTGCGGGCGCTGGCCCGCTCCCCTGTCATCCTCGAGGTGACGAACCTGGTCATCCCCGGTTTCAACGATGCCGAGCGCGATCTCGCTGACTGGTGCGCCTTCGTCGCGGACGACCTCGGCGTGGATGTGCCCGTCCACTTCTCACGGTTCTTCCCTCGTCATCGGCTTGCGGACCGTCCGCCTACGCCGCTTGCGACGCTACGCCGTGCGGCTGAGATCGCGCGCGACCACGGCCTTCGCAACGTCTACTGCGGTAATGTAGACGATGAGGCGGTGACGCTCTGTCCCGTATGCGGGACCGATCTCATCCGTCGCGTTGGCTTTACCGTTCTTTCCAATGCGCTCGTCAACGGTCGCTGCCATGCCTGCGGCCAGAAAATCTATGGGAGGTTCTAATATGCGCACACCACGAATCGCCGGAACCTGGTATCCCGATTCCGCCGCGGAGATCGAACGGCTCGTCGGCATCGGTAAATCCGCCGCGCCAGCGCTGCCGCATCCGGCCGTGCTCATCGTTCCCCATGCTGGCTACGCCTATTCCGGCGCAATTGCCGCGCGCGCCTATGCGCGGCTTCCTGCGGACGACTACGATCGCGTCATCATCCTCGCGCCGAGCCATCGCGTCGCCCTTGGGCGGACGTTCAGTGTCGAGCCGGCGGACGAGGTGGCGACGCCGTTTGGCCCCGTGACGCTGACGCCCGACCTCCATGACGCGCTTGCGGCGCTTCCAGGGGCGCGATTCACGCCAGAGGCGCACCCCTGCGAGCATGCGATCGACATCCAGCTCCCGCTCGTGAAGCGCTTCCTGCCCCGCTGTGCGGTCGGTGCGATGATCGTTGGGCAGTGGGGCTGTCGGGCTGACGGCGATGGACGCGCACTTGCCGCGTTTGGCGCGGCATTTCGCAAGCTCCTCGCGCCGCGCACGCTTGTCATCGTCAGCACGGACTTCACGCATTACGGACGCGACTTCGGCTATGTGCCGTTCACGGACGATGTGTCGAGGCGCCTTCCAGAACTTGACGCGGAGATGTTCGCCGCGCTCGCGAAGAACGACAATCGAGCGTGGTCCGCGGCGCTTGACCGGACGGGCGCAACGGTCTGCGGGGTGGCCTGTCTCCATCTTCTGCTTGCGGCGCTTCCGGAGTCGGCGCGATTCGAGCGGCTTGAGTATGCGACGTCTGCGGACGTTACTGGCGACTGGTCGCACGTCGTCGGCTACACCACGGGCGCGGTCTATGCGAATTGGAAGGAGCCGTTGAAGCGGCTGGCAGAAAAGGTGGCTTCCACCCCCGCGCTCCTCTCTGACGCGGCAGGCAAGGCCCTGATACAGGTTGCCGACCATGCGCTTCAGGTGGCGGTGACAGGTGTCGATCGCACGGGCGCGCCGACGATCCCCGACTCCGTGCGTCGTGAACTGCAGCGACCGGGAGGTGCGTTCGTCACGCTCACCGAACGCGGAATGCTCCGCGGCTGCATCGGCCTCATCCTTTCCGACCAGCCGGTAATCGACGTCGTGCGCGAGATGGCGGAGAGCGCGGCGCTGCATGATCCGCGGTTCACGCGCGTGCGGCCAGAGGAGCTTCCCGCAATCGACCTCGAGGTGTCGGTCCTAACCGAGCCGACAACCGTTTCAGGGCCCTCTGAGATCGTTGTGGGACGTGATGGCGTCATCCTTCGCAAGCACGGGCGAAGCGCCGTCTTTCTGCCGCAGGTCGCGACGGAGCAGGGTTGGGATGTCCCGACGATGCTCACGCATCTCTCGCTCAAGGCGGGACTCGATCCCGACGCCTGGCGCACCGGCGCATCCTTCTCGACCTTCCGCGCCCAGATCTTTCATCGCTGAGATCAGCCTGCCAGCTGACGGAAGCACTCGTAGGCGGCGATGGAGACGGCGTTGGCGAGATTGATCGAGCGCGCGTTCGGTCCCGGCATCGGGATGCGGAAGAGCGAATCGGCATATCGCTCGTAGAAGGGCTTGGGGAGGCCCGAGCTCTCGTTCCCGAAAACGAGCGCATCGCCGTCCGCAAAGCGGCAGTCGTAAAGCGACTTCGTGCCGCGGGTGGAGAGGAAGACAAGGCGCTTCGGCTTCTGCACGGCGAGGTATTCCTCCCAGGTGTCGTGAACGACCTTCTCGAGGTGCGGCCAGTAGTCGAGGCCCGCGCGCGCGATGGACTTGTCGTTGAGATGGAAACCGAGCGGCCGCACCAGGTCGAGTCGCACGCCGAGCCCGACGCACAGTCGGCCGATGGCCCCCGTGTTGTGGGGGATTTCCGGTCTCAAGAGCACAATCGAGAAGTTCATAACCTATGGCAGGTTTCGGAACTTGAGGCCGACGGTGCGGTAGCAGACGGTTTCGGCCTCAAGCTTCCTTAGCAAGCCAAGTCCAGCGGAAGGTCGAAAATGTCCTTCAGCCACGCTTCGTTCTCCGGCCTGTACGTGCCGACAACTACAGTTTTTGAAATCGCTCTTTTCTTCGCCATTACATCAGCCTTGTTGACCGACATTATACCAAAAAACGCCGTCCGCGTCACGGTGCTTCGCCGCACTGCCTCACACCGCGCGAACCTCGCGGCGGCAATGGAGGAGCTGGAAATCCGCGCCTTGCCCGCAGCGCGTGTAGATTGTCAGCGAATACTTCCCCGTAGGAATCGGCTCGTCAAACACGACCACGGCAAGCGCCATGTCCGACCGCACCACACGTCCGCGAGCAACCTTGGCCCAAGGGCGGCTCCGGTTGGTGACGTGCGTGCGCCTCTCCAGCCAGACGCCTTCGTCATCCTGCGTCGCGTTGATCGGAATGTTCGCACCGGCGATGGACAGCGTTTCGCCGACGGCCACCACGTCTCCGCGGTTCCTGTCCCGGTTGAGCACGCTGTAGATGCGCACATGGGACGGCTTGGCCGCGTTCTCCGCCGTAAGCTTCTCCTTGAGCCCGTTCATGAGCGCACGGCGCGCCTTCACCGCTCCGCGCACGAAAAGCCCGTCTGCCTCAGGATCAGCGTCGCGGCTCGACAGCCCGCCCGACAGCCTCGGGTAGAAGGAGACGAGCCCGAACTCAAGCTGATTTCCCTTGGCGAGCTGGTCGATGATGAAGTCCTCCATGGCCATTATCTGCCATCGCGCCTGCCCACGCGCGATTCTGGCGTAGGCGGCCCAGCGCTCGACGATGTCGTTCATCTTCAGGACGGCGGTCGGCTTCAGTTCGGCCTGAAACACTCCGTTGACGTCGGTCGCCCGCGCGACGGCTTTGATTTTTGTTCGAGTCTCCATTGGAACGATTCCTTTCGCTTGTTCAGTTTTGTATTCTTGCGTGGCCAGAACGATCTCCGTCCGCGTCCCGCGGCGAAACCATAAGTGACCATTGATTGTTTTGGCGTCATTTTACCATATAATTGCAGTCACATCAACCGTCAAATGGGCGTATTTATATCGTGAAATGGCGTCAAGACGCAAGACTGGCCTTGGGGGAAATCCTTTCTGGCCGCACAGAGAATCTGAAATGCCGCATGGAGCAACGTGGGCGCGCCAGGCAGTAATGCCTTGTCGCTTTGCGACGGGGAGATCGGCGCGCCCTTGACCGCCCTTGACGCGATTTGGCAGAAATGCTAGAATTGGTGCCAAACTGCGTCCAAGTGGAAACGAGAGGCCAATGGAAGAGATTGATTTCAAGAGTGACACCTTCGAGGATGTCGTCGCGAAGGACGGGCGCTACGATGCCCGCGCCTACGCGCTGCTGATGGATGTCGTGCACTACCTCAGCGGGGAGGACGGGCGGCACATGTCCGGCGAGGACATCCTGGACGAGTTCCGCGAGCGTGCGCTGGACCAGTACGGGCCCCTGACCTACACGGTGCTGACGGAGTGGGGGCTGAGCTGCACCGAGGACATCGGTGAGATGATGTTCAACCTGACCGAGGCCGGGCGGGTGAAGAAGGACGAGAACGACACGCCGGAGAGCTTCTCGGCCGGCTACGATTTCAAGGAGGCGTTCCTCGACCCGTACCAGGTATGACTGGAGTGGTCCAGTTCGGCGTCGGGCGGGTGACGCGGTTCTACGTGCCGCTCCTGCTGCAGGCGTTCTCGCAGTCGCTCACCTACCCGCTCGTCGCTGGCATCGTCACGCATGGCGAGCACGGGGTCAACGCCCTCACGGCCTTCAGCCAAGGTCAGATGATCATGTTCATGATCGGGGCGTTCGGCATCGGGCTGGTCACGACCGGCATGGTGTTCGCCCGCACGTGGTATGGCTATGTCTCCTTCCGCCGGCTGAACTCGCTGATGATGGCGGTGTTGCTGGCGCTCCAGTGCGTGCCGGTGATCGCGCCGTTCAACCGATGGATTTTCGAGGGCTTCTTCGCCCTGCCGCCCGAGCTGGCCGAGACGGCGCGCTGGACGCTCCTTCTCGGTGCGGCGATGCAGGCGGGGTTCTTCCTGCGGAACGTGCCGATGGTCGTGCTGTTCAACAACTACGAGAGCGGCAAGGCGAACCTCGCGACCTTCGCGCGCATCGCGGTGACGCTCGCGAGCTCCGCGATCTTCCCGCGGCTCGGCTGGGTCGGCGCGTATTGGGGGCTTCTCGCGCTGACGATCGGCGTGTTCGTCGAGCTGGGAATCACCTGGTTCTACGCGCGCCCCTTTGTAGCGGTGCTTCCCAACCGCCCGGGCGATCCCGCGGCCCCGGGGCTTCCGGAAGTCAAGATCCTCTCCCTCACCTGGGAGCAGTTCCGCTTCACGCTGCCGCTTTCCTGCGGCGGATTCCTGCTGATGCTCTCGCCGCTCGTCATCGCCGCGTTCGTCGGGCGTTCGGCGAACGCGGCGGACATGCTGGCGATCCACTACGTCACCCTTGGCGTGGCGAATCCGGTCTCCTTTGCAGCGCTGCGCATGCAGGCGGTGGCGATCCAGTTTCCGCCGGAATACGAGGGGGATCGGCGGCTTCTGCACTACGCCGTGATGGCGGGGCTGCTTCTCGGCCTGATTCCGCTCTGCTTCTCCCTGCCGGTCATCGGGGACTGGTACTTCGGGGTCTTCCAGAACGTGCCGCCGCGCATTCTCGGCACGGCGCGGCTGGCGATCGGCATCTACTCGCTCATTTGCGTCATCCACGCCGTCCGCGGACGCATCGAGGGGATCGCGGCGTGGCGCAAGTGTCCGCGGGCGGTGATGGCCGGTCAGATTTCCTACACGGCCTGTCTCTTCTGCGTCTGCGCGCTGCTCCTGCCTCTCGGCTGTCCCGGCTGGACAATCGCCGTCTCGGCGATCTACCTCGCGCCCGTCGGCACGACACTCGCGGTCTACGCATCGCTGCGGATGGCCGCGCGTCCGCGTTTGCCATCCGGTCGACACCGATGATATTGCTCAACACCTCAACCCCTCAACCCCTCAACATCTCAACCATGCGAATCGGAATCTACGGCGGCAGTTTCAATCCCGTTCATCTCGGACATGTCGGCGTCGCGCGTCGGGCGATTGCCGACCTTGCGCTGGACCGCCTGATCGTCGTGCCGGCGCACGTCTCGCCGTTCAAGACCGAGCAGCCGATGCTGTGGGATCGGGTGGAACTTGTCGAGGCGGCGTTTCGGGACGTGCCGAGCGCCGTCATCGACAGGCGCGAGATCGAGCGCGGCGGCGTATCGTACTCAATCGACACGGTCCGCGGTATCGCCGCGGAGAATCCCGGCGCGGAACTCTTCTTCATCATCGGTGAGGACTCGCTCGAGAACCTCCCGGGTTGGAAGAACTACGATGAGCTCACGCGGCTGTGCACCTTCAAGGCCTACCCGCGCACGCCTGAGTCGTCGACGGCGATCCGCCGGCTCTTCTTGGACAACGGGGTGACGGTTAACCCAGACGCGAAGCTGGTCGCCACCGTCCGCGCCGGCATTGTGCGCAAGGGCGGGTACTGCCCCTGTCGTCTGCCGAAGCTGCCAGAGTTCTTCTGTCCGTGCGACGAGTTCAAAGGCCAGTTGGCGGATCCGTCCTTCCACGGCCTCTGCCACTGCCGCCTCTACCTGAAGCCACCCCGCGACGAACTGTCGGTCTAGCCGCAGAGCTCTTCCGGAAGGATGCCGCGCAGCTCGAGAAGCGTCATCGGCCGCCGCGCCACCTCCTCGCCGAGGATGAGCAGCACCGCGCTCGTGTGCTTGCAGGGATTGGCGTAGTCGGGGCAGCTGCAGGCCGTCGTCATGTCGTATCGTCCCGGCCCGAGCTTGCCGCCAGGGAAGAGATCGAATCCCTCGGCCTTGAAGACCTCCTCCACCTCGGTCGGCAGGTCGTCCGCGAGAAGACGCGCGACGGTCATCGGCTCGCGTCGGAGCGCGGCGACCAGGCGCGTGTGGGTGGCGTCGTCGGGTGCGCGGAAGTCGAGCGTCACCGCGTATGGCGCTGGGCGCGTGCCCTGGACCTTCGCGCGCACGCGGTTGCCGGCGATCTCGAGCGCCGTGACCTGTCCCGAGAGCGCGTAGCTCTTGCCGCGGCCAAGCCTGCCGCGCAGCCCCATCGCCTCCAACCGTCGCGTCCATTCGCGCGCCCACCAACTGCGGCCGCCGCCTGTGCGCGATTCCTGCGCCCGTATCCCCGCCGCGAACCGCGGGATTCTCACCGGATAGCGTTTTTTGCCAGACATCGCCGAACAGTATATCATATTTTCGCGTTCCCGCTCGCCACATATTGCGATGTGTGACTGACGCGGGGATTATGGTATAATATCTGCAATCCATCAATGTCTGAGGTTGCTCCAATCGGGCTAACCCGACTTTCCACGTTCGACCTAAGTTTCAACTTTTTTCACGCCGATAACTTCAAATGTTCTTCAACCCGTTTTTTGCACAATGGCTCAAGAATAGGAGATAAGGTGCCTGTCCCCAAACATTCGCCGCAGCGGGGTAGTGACTAGATGGGTAAGCGTGCCTGTTGACTGAGGCGAATTGGATATGATATACTGGTTGCGAAACAGCAAGTTCGGAACTGTCTGTTTCGCAACCAACCGAACGGAGCTCCAAGATGGACTTTATTGACCGAAAAAATGAAATAGAAAAACTTCGCGGTATCCGCGACAGATCAAGAAACGGGGCGTGCTGGACGATTCTGACGGGGCGGCGGCGTGTCGGCAAGACTTCCCTTGTGATGAACGCCTTTGCGGACGAACCGTATCTGTATCTTTTTGTCACGCGCTCGGCGGAAGCCGATCTTTGCAGCGGGTTCAAGAGCCGTGTTGAGGCGTTCACGGGGAAGTCGATCCCTGGAGTTGTGCAGAAGTTCTCCGACTTGTTCCGCTATCTGCTTGAATTGGCCGCAGAGCGTCCGTTCACCGTCGTGATCGACGAGTTCCAGGATTTCTTCAGGGTGAATCCCGCCGTCTTTGGCGAGATGCAGCGCGACTGGGACGAGTTTTCAGGAAAGGCCAGGATAAACCTTGTCACGATGGGCAGCGTCAACACGCTCATGAACAAGATATTCAAGGAGAAGTCCCAGCCTCTCTATGGGCGCGAAACGGATCAGATGAAACTTCGGCCATTCTCGGTTGATGTGCTGAAGAACGTACTCGGGCGCTGTCATCCTTCATGGAAGAACGACGACCTTCTTGCGCTTTGGGCGTTCACAGGAGGTGTTGCGAAATACGTGTCGCTTCTTGTTGACCGCAAGGCGTACACGTCGGCACGGATGATAGACGCCATCATCGAGGAGGATTCTTATTTCCTCGACGAGGGATGGGCGGTGCTGGTGGATGAGTTTGGCAAGGAGTACGGAACATATTTCTCAGTGCTTGGCGCAATTGCCAGGGGCAAGACATCGAGGGCGGAGATTATGAACGAAGTGGGCGGCGAGGTCGGAGGCTACCTCACACGCCTTGAAGATCAGTATGGGGTGATAGCGAAGAACCAGCCCATTTTCGAGGCGACGACAAACAAGAACTGCCTCTACCGCATAGACGACAATTTCTTCCGCTTTTGGTTTCGTTTCGTGTTCAAGCGCCAGTACCTGCTGCAGGTGAGGATGTACAACGAGCTTCGCAATGTGGTGAAAAGGGATTACGATGTCTTTTCCGGACATGCTCTCGAGGGGTATTTCCGCGAGAAGTTCATTTTGGAGGGGCGCTATTCACGAATGGGCGGATGGTGGGACAGGAAGGGCGAGAACGAAATTGACCTTGTGTGCGAAAACGAGTTCTCCGATACGCTCGACTTCTACGAAGTGAAACGCGACGCCAGGCGGATTGATCTTGTGGCTCTTGCGAGAAAGCGCGAGGCGTTCTTCGCGAAGAACCCAGAACTGAGGTCCCGGACTGCTTCATGCAAGGGACTCTCCATTGCGGACATGTAAGGAGAAAAATCTGCCATGTCGCGGAGAAGTACGGCATGAAGCTCTGTGCCACCCCGACGACCCGCCGATCGAATATCTGGAAGAGCCATAATATTGGCACATTGGGGAAAGATTTTGGTATAATATTCACAATTGAAATGGCAGAGATAGATTCAGAGAGGATACAGGGCCGTCCGCGCGCATCCGAACGGCTTCTGGTGGCAATTGGGTATCCGGAACGGATTTCCAACGCTGACGGGTCATTTACACTTCGCGTGGATGGCAGGGAGGTGTTTGCCGACGAATCTGCCGGACGCATAGTTCTTTCCCATGTCTTGACAGAGGACGACTCGATGATTCCGACGCTTGCCGCCTACGCTGCGGGGCGGATGCTCAGAGAAGACGCTACGCTTGCGTGTGGGAAACATTCGGCTTTCATTTGGCAGGACGCGCCGGCGGATGCGAACGACCAGGCCCTTGTGAGGCTGTTTGAGACGTTCGTCGATTCGTGTGACTGGTGGCGGGCGCGTGTGGACGAACGTGGAAAAACCGATGCGATGGAAATATCGGAGGCGGTCATCAGGCCGTAGGGAGATGCTACTTGTGATGATGAAACCATTCAGGGCGGCGGTGCTGGTGGTCATGTTGGCCACGGCAGGTCTTGTGTCGGCGGACGGTGTTTCGACCGCGCCTTCGATTCCTTGGAAGATGCCATCCTACACGCTTGTCGCGCGAGACATGGATTTGCGCGTCGCGCTCGACACTTTTGCCGTGGCAGAGGGGCTTTCCGTTGTGATGTCAGAGTCTGTCGCAGGCCACTTTTCTGGCGATTTCAAGAATGTTCCTCCTGACGAATTCCTTGACAGGATTGCGACAACGCACAACCTGATCTGGTATTACGACGGTGCGGCGCTCTATGTCTACGGCGCGGGCGAGATTTCGACGATACTCGTGGACCTCAAGTACATGAAGGCCGGCGAAGTGCGGCAGATGCTGGCCGAGTTGGGCGTGGAGGACAAGCGTTTCCCGCTAAAGACCACGTCGAACGATGAACTGGTGATGGTCGCCGGCCCGCCGCGCTACGTGGCGCTTGTCTCGGAGATGGTTGCCAAGGCTGACAGCCTGCGTGAAAAGCGGACTTTCAATGAAGTCGAAGCCAGGATCTTCCCGCTTAAGTACACATGGGCGGACGATGTCTCGTTCACCGCGAGCAGCCCGGAATCTTCGCTGCAGCTGCGAGGTGTCGCGCGCATGCTGGAGGAAATTATGTCGACCGGCAGCAAGGATGGCGTGCATGAAGCGTCGCTGACCAACGAACTTTCGCGCATTGAAGCATCGATGATGTCGACGTACCGTCCGGTGATACGTCCCGACAATCGTCTGAACGCCGTCATCGTGCGCGATGTCGTGTCCAGGATGCCGATGTACGAGAAGCTTATCAGCCAGCTGGACGTGCCGCAAAAGCTCGTGGAGGTCGACGTGACGGTCGTTGAACTCTCGAAGAAGGACGCGCTCGACTGGCAGCTGTCGCTCTCGTACAGCACGCAGTACGGGCATTCCGACATTGGAGCCGGCCAGAACGCCGCCAATCTCTTCAGCCCTGAGAACATTGCGGGAAAGGGGTTTGCCGGTTCGCTCACGCACATACATTCCGCCTACGCGCTAGCGTCGTCGATAACGGCATTGCGCGAAAAGGGGAAGGCTCGTTCGATTTCGCGCACGTCGCTTCTCACTGTGAACAACCTTGCCGCCGAGATGAGCGATTCGCAGAGCTACCATGCCAAGGTCGTCGGAACCGAGGTGGCGACATTGGAGGAGGTTTCGGCCGGAACCAAACTCCAGATAAAGCCCCGCATATTGCCGTCCGTCGCGACAAACGTTCCCGACCAGGTGTGGCTTGCGCTTGAGCTTGACGACGGCGGGTTCGAGTCGGTTACCGTAGATGCAATGCCGATGACGCGTTCTTCGAAGCTTACGACACAAACATCCGTCTTCGTGGACGAGTCCATAATGCTCGCCGGATATTTGCGCGACATAGAGGAGGATGCAGGCTGGGGCATCCCGTATCTTCGCGACATCCCGTGGATAGG
>CACYCW010000135.1 GCA_902773015.1 uncultured bacterium | reverse complement strand
TAGCCGATGAACGCCGGGTCGGCGACCTCGACGAGCGGATTGTCCACCTGGAAGAACGAGACCGAGCGAATGCCGCGCCGCTTCATGTCGGCGAGTGCACCGGACTTCTTCAGCGCCGCGAGGAGCCCGCCATGGCCGTCGGGGGACATGAAGATGTGCCCCGGGCGATCCAGAATGATCTTGCCGTCCTTCGTCATGCCCGGCCACATCCCCTGCGTGAAGAAGAAGACGTCATCGGGGTTGAGCCCGAAGTAGTCGTTCTCCTCGAAGCACTTCACCGTGGCGTCGTTGTTCGCCTCGGAGGTCATGATGTACCACGGAATCGTCGCGCCATAGCGGATCGTGCGGGCGAGGATCTTGCGCGCGTGGAAGTAGAAAAGCGGCGCCCCGGTAATCGGGCCGATCGAGAAGCAGCCCTTCGGCCCATCGTAGCCGAGCCGCGAACCCTGCCCGCCCGCGACGAGCAACGCGGCGACGCGCCCGGCGCGGAGCTCCTTCTCGCCCGCCGCGATCGCCTTGCGGAGCGACGCGCCCTTCAACTCGGCCACCTTCGGGGCCTTGCCCTTCGAGGAATCCGGGACGGTGCCGCCGTCCTTGAGCGCTGCCTGGCAGTACTTGAGGCTCTTCGGTTCGAGCGTGGCGATCTGCGCGAGCAGCGCCGCGCGCTCGGCCTTCGCGAGCTTCTTCCATCCGGCGAGCACGTGCTCCTGCCCGCAGCTCTTCAGCAGTTTCTCGGCTTCAGCGTAGTTCATCGTTTTTCCTTTCGTTTTCGACATCATTCCGTCGGCGGTTCGAGAATCCAGCGCTTGTTGTACCAAAACCAGTCGCCCGGCGACTTCAGGATCGCCGCGGACAGTATCCGCATCACATCGCGCGTAAGACGGCGCGCCTCCTCCTTCTTGTCGGACGCGTCGGGATCGGGCCGCAGCGTCGCGAGATGGCTGAAGACATGCCGGTCTCCGTCGCGGGTCATGATGGCGACGACGATCGGGCAACCGCACCGGACGGCGAAGGCCGCACCCGAGCGCGAGACGTTGGCCGTGCCGCCGAAGAAGTCCGCCTCCACGTCGCGCTTGCGGACGCGCAGGTCCGGCAGGATCGCGAACGCACGCCCGGCGGCCAGTTTCTCGCGAATCTGCACGAGCGTGTCGGCGTTGTCGCGGTCCAGCACCTCGATGTCCCCGTACTGGCGCTCCATCCAGGCGTTGATCTTCGGATTGCGCTGGCGGGCGGCGATGGCGAAAAGCCGAAGACCGTAGCGCGCCATCGACCATGCCGCCATGTACCAGTTGCCGCTGTGCGGGACCATGATGACGACACCCCTGCCCTCGTCGACATAGGACTGGAGCTTCTCCTTGTAGCGGAGCCCGTCCCTCACGTGGCGATCCATCCACGCGCGATCGAGCTTCGGTGCGCGCATCATCTCCACGGCGGTCTCAAGGATGTTCTGGGCCGAACGCACCGCGATTGCCGTGAGCTCTCCCCTAGACCTGTCGGGGAAGACCGTGCGAAGGCGCTCCAGCGTACGACGACGCTTGAAACGGAAGACACGCACAAGCGTCCATCCGATGCCGCGCGCCATCCCTCTCGCAAGCGGATAGGGGATGGCGTTCACGACCGCGCAGAGCGTCCGCAGGGCGCCGTATTCCAGGTTGATCGTGAACGCGCTTTTCACCTTGCCGGATGCCGCGCACCCCAATGGCTCACTTTACGGCCGCCAGCTTGGCGCAGGCGCTTCCGATCGCACGGCAGACCGCGCGGGAGGTGATCGTCGCGGACGTGATCGCCTCGATGCCGCCGCCGTCCTTCTTCACCTTGAGCGAGGAGCCGTCCTTCCCGGCGAACTGCCCGGAGAACTCGGGCGTGTTGAGGTTCATGCCAAGGCCCGGCGTCTCCGTCGCGACAAGGGTCTTGTAGGCGACGACCGTCTTCTTGTCGGCCCTGAAGCCCACCATCAGCACGATGTCGCCGCCGTAGCCGCCGGCATCGGCGCCTTTCGCGGCGTAGCCGACGACCTTACCGGCGGCATCGCGCCCGACGAAGACCTCGCCCTGCGGCTCGATCTTCTCAGCACCGGACGGTAGAACGGCCTTCACGGCATCCTGCTCCTGCTTGACCTTGATCTCCTTGATGGGCTCCTTGGTGACTGAGTCGACATACGCGAGCACCGCCGCGCACACACCGCTAATGAGCGTGAGGCTCACGACAAGAGAGAGAATCTTCTTCATGTTTCCTCCTTAGTACCTTTCCCTTTCGATTGCTGTCGATGACTACCGATGGCTGTCGGCACGATTGCCGTCGGCTGCTGCCGACGACCATCGCCCTGACATTTAACTCTTTTTTAACTTCCCGAAGGGCTTCGGCTGCGTCCAGCGGTTGATGAGCGGGCAGATCGCGTTCATGATGAGAATCGCGAAGCTGCAGCCCTCGGGGTAGCCGCCGAACTGGCGAATCAGCATGCAGACGAGGCCGCAGCCAAACCCAAAGATGAGCTTGCCGAGGCCGGTCGTCGGCGAAGTGACGTAATCGGTCGCCATGAAGCAGGCGCCGATCATCACGCCACCGGTGAGGATCTGCGCCATCGCCGGCGCGCCACCCGCGATGAGCGCGTAAACGTAGACCGTCGCCAGAAACGCAAACGGGATGTGCCAGGTGATCACCTTGCGGACGAGCAGGTAGACCGCGCCGATCGCGAGCGCAATCGCCGACACCTCGCCGATGCACCCCGGGATGTTGCCGATCGCCATGTCCCAGAGCGAGGGGAACTCGGTGAGCGCGCGGTTGAAGAGCCCGTGCGGCGAGGCGGAGGCCGTCGCCTCTGCGGTGAACCACGTCTTCATCGTGGCAAGCGGCGTCGCTGTCGTCATCGCCTCGGGCGTCTTCCACCAGTACGGCTTGAGCCACGTGGTCATCGGACCCGTGAACGAGATGAGCATGAACGCGCGCGCCGCGAGGGCCGGGTTGAACGGGTTCATCCCGATGCCGCCGAAGACCTGCTTCGCGATGCCAATCGCGAACACCGAGCCGACGACCGCCATCCAGAGGGGGATGCCCGCCGGCAGGTTGAGCGCGAGAAGAAGCCCCGTCACGATCGCCGAGAGGTCGCCGATCGTGTTGTCGCGCTTCATCGCCAGGCGGCACAGGGCCTCGGTGACGATGCATGTCGAAACGCATGTCGCAATCGTCCACACCGCCGGCCAGCCGAAGAACCAGATGCCCATCGCCGTCGTCGGCAGAAGCGCGATGATGACATCGAGCATCAGCCGCCGCACGGTCACGTTCGCGTGCGTGTGCGGCGACGAACTCAGGATGAAGTGTTCCGCTGTGTCTTTCGGTTTCATGATTCTTTCCCTTTAAACTTCTCTCGTTTCAAATAGTACCCGCCATTCTTTGGGGCCCCGCGAAATTCGATCTTTCCCTCTTCAACCAAATGTGCAACAACCCGATGCACAGTCCGCACACTGACGCCCAACGCATGCGCCAACTCGGTAGCATCATTCCCGGCGAAACGAACGCACTTGGCGACGTCGACGCGCCGGTAGCGCTGGGGATTCTTCCCGAACAGGAGAAGCCCCGAAAGCGTCAGCTGAGCTCCAGAGAGAAGTCCAAGATTGGAAAGCAGCTGTGGAACATCCGCAGTCCCGCCGGGCAGCGCGTCCTCGCGCGGGATGTTGTAGTTCCGCTCGATGAAATCCCCAAAGTGCTGAAGGTCGATATCGTTGACCGAGGTACCTTCAACCGGCAGCTCGTCGGCATGAACAAGCAGGG
>CACYCW010000134.1 GCA_902773015.1 uncultured bacterium | reverse complement strand
GGCGTGAAGGGCGCGAACGTGCTCTACACCGACGTGTGGGTCTCGATGGGCGAGGAGGCGAAGACGGCCGAGCGCATCAGGCTGCTGCGTCCCTATCAGGTGAACATGGACCTTCTCGCTGCGACGGGCAACCTCGACGGGCGGCTCATGTTCCTGCACTGCCTGCCGGCGTTCCACGACAGCAACACCGAGGTCACGAAGGACTGCGGCGCCCTCGAGGTGACGGACGAGGTGTTCGAGTCGAAGTACTCCAAGGTCTTCGACGAGGCGGAGAACCGCATGCACACCATCAAGGCGCTCTTCGTGAGCGCCCTCTGCGACCGCGCCACCGTATGAGCAGCTTTCCGAACTGGTCGAGCTTCACCCCCGCCGCGGTCGAGGCGGAGCTGCCGCGGCTCCTGGAGCAGGCGGAGAAGGGCGTGGCCGCGCTGGAGGCGTCGGAGCCGCAGACGTTCGAGGATTTCGTGTGGGCGCTCGACGACGCGACGCGCGAACTCTGGCGGTGCTGGGGTGGGGTGTCGCACGAGCTGGGCGTCATGAACTCCCCCGAGTGGCGGCAGGTTGAGGAGAAGTGGCAGGGGCGTCTGGTCGAGTTCTCCCTGCGTGTCGGGCAGTCGACGCGCCTTTATGCGCATGCGCGGCGTGTCCGGGTCGCCCTGCCGCCGACGGAGGCGACGCGGCGGCGCATCCTTGACAAGTCGATCCAGGGCGCGGAACTCGCCGGTGTCGCGCTCGAGGGCGAGAATAAGGTGCGCTTCAACGAAATCCAGACGCGGCTTGCGAAGCTTGCCGCCGACTTCCACAACGCCGTTCTCGACGCGACGACCCCGGAGATTGCGGATGCCGCCTACCTTGAGTCGATGAAGCATGAGCGCGACCGCGCGACGCGCGAGCGGCTCTACCGCGCGCGCGCCACCCGCGCCCCGGAGAACGCCGCGCGCATCGATGAGATCCTCGCGCTCCGGCGCGAGAAGGCGGCGATTCTCGGCTTCGCCGACTTTGCGGAGTTTTCGCTTGCGACGAAATGCGCGCCGTCCGTCGCGGCGATCCTGAAGATGGTCGACGAGCTCGATGCGGCAACCGCCGACAAGGCCGCCGCCGAGCAACGCGAGCTCAAGGCGCTCGGCCTGACGCCTTCTCTCGAGCCCTGGGATGTCACCTTCGCGGCGGAGCGCCTGCGGGAACGGCGCTACGACTACTCGGAGGATGAGCTCAAGCGCCACTTCGAGCTGGAGGACGTGCTGAAGGGGCTCTTCCGGATCGTGAAGTTCCTCTTCGCCGTCGACGTCGCGGAAGTGCCGGCGGAGGAGCGGCCCCCGACGTGGCATCCAGATGTGCGCTTCTTTGAGGTGAAGGAGGGCAACCGGACGATCGCGGGCTTCTACTTTGACCCGTATGTGCGGACGGGGCTCAAGTCCGGCGGGGCGTGGATGAACGAGTTCCGCAACCGCAACGACCGCCTCGGGGAGTTGCCGCTCGCGACTGTGGTGACGAACTTCAATCGTCCGGACGCGGACGGGCGGTGCCTGCTGCCGTTCCGCGAGGTGGAGACGCTCTTCCACGAGTTCGGCCACGCGCTGCAGTGCATGCTCACGCGCATCGGCGAGGAGGCGGCGGCCGGCGTCAATCTCGTCGAGTGGGACGCGGTGGAGGTGGCGAGCCAGTTCATGGAGAACTGGTGCCTCGACGACCGCACTGGCATCGCGGTTCCGCCGGACCTGAAGGCGAAGGTGCGCGCGGCGAAGAACTTTCGCGCGGCGACGGCGTGTCGCCGCCAGCTGGCGTTCACGAAGACGGATCTCGAGTTGCACGCGGCGGGCTTTGCGGGGGGCGCGGCGACGCCCGATGACATCAAGCGCACGAATTTCGCGCACTTCGGGGTGCCGACCGTGTCCGGCGATCTCTTCCTCTGCGCCTTCTCGCACATCTTCGCCGGCGGCTACGCGGCGGGCTATTACGGCTACAAGTGGGCCGAGGTGATGAGTGCCGACTGCTACGGCGCGTTCGAGGAGGCTGGGCTCGAGGACGATGAGGCGGTGCGTGAAATCGGGCGGCGCTACCGCGAGACGGTGTTGGCGCTCGGCGGTTCTAAGTCGGCGCTCGATGTCTTTCGCGAGTTCCGCGGCCGCGATCCCGAGATCGCCGCGCTTCTGCGCCAGCAGGAACTGTCCGGCGACCAAAACCGCCAATTTGTGGTATAATGTATAGCTACCAATCGAGGAGTCAGAGAATGGGCAAGTTGACATTCAAGGAAGACCTGTGCAAGGGATGCGGTCTCTGCGTGACCGCATGCCCCAAGAAGATACTCGCGATCTCGCGGACGAAGCTGAACCGGAAGGGGCATGCTCCCGTCGAGCTCACCAAGCCCGAGGAATGCATCGGTTGCGCGAGCTGCGCGATCATGTGTCCCGACTGCGTGATCACCGTCGAGCGATAGGAGACTATGAGCGAAAAGGTACTGATGAAGGGCAACGAGGCGATCGCCGAGTCGGCGATCCGCTGCGGTTGCAGGCATTATTTCGGCTATCCCATCACGCCGCAGACCGAGATCGCGGCCTACATGGCCAAGCGAATGCCGAAGATCGGCGGGACGTTTCTCCAGGCGGAGAGCGAGATCGCCGCCATCAACATGGTATACGGCTGCGCCTCGACGGGGCGTCGCGCGATGACGAGCTCGTCGTCGCCGGGCATCTCCCTGAAGGCGGAGGGCATCTCGTATCTCGCGGGCGCGGACCTTCCCGCGCTCATCGTGAACGTCCAGCGCGGTGGTCCGGGCCTCGGGGGCATTCAGCCCAGCCAGTCCGACTACTTCTTCATGACGCGCGGCCCGGGCCACGGCGACTTCCACATCATCGTCCTCGCGCCGGCGACGGTGCAGGAGATGGCGGACCTGACGCGTCTCGCGTTCGAGCTCGCCGACAAGTACCGGATGCCGGCGATGCTGCTGGCGGACGGCACGATGGGCCAGATGATGGAGCCGGTCGCCCTGCCCGAGGAGCAGATCGACCCCGAAACCATCCCGGTCGGCAAGCCCTGGGCGACGCGCGGCACCGGGCTGAAGCGCGAGCACAACATCGTGAACTCGCTCTACCTGAAGCCAGACGAGCTCGAGAAGACGAACATCGAGCGTTTCGCCCGCTACGAGCGGCTCGAGAAGGAGGAGTGCCGCTGGGAGGAGTACCTGATGGACGATGCGGAGATCTGCGTCGTCTCGGTGGGCATCACCGCGCGCGTCTCGAAGAACGCGATCGTCGAGGCGAGGCGCGAGGGGATCAAGGTCGGCATGATCCGTCCGATCACCCTCTATCCGTTCCCCAAGGCACCGTTCGCAAAGGCGGCCGAGAAGGTCAGGAGATTCCTCACGGTGGAGCTCAACATGGGTCAGATGAACGAGGACGTGAAGCTGGCCATCAATTGCTCGCGCCCAGTCGGCATGTGCAATCGCGTCGGCGGCATGATTCCCTCGACGGACGAGGTGCTCGCCGCGATCAGGAAGGAGGCGAAGTGATGGCAATTGTCTTTCAAAAGCCGAAGGCGCTTACCGACGTGCCGCTGCACTACTGCCCAGGCTGCACCCACGGCATCATCCACCGCCTCGTCGCGGAGGCGATCGACGAGCTCGGCGTCGAGGGCCGCACGATCGGCATCGCGCCGGTCGGTTGCTCGGTGATGGCCTACGACTACTTCCGCTGCGACATGATCGAGGCGTCGCACGGGCGCGCCCCGGCGGTGGCGACCGGAGTCAAGCGCTCGCTGCCCGACCGCATCGTCTTCACCTACCAGGGCGACGGCGATCTCGCGTCGATCGGGCTGTGCGAGACGGTCTCGACCGCCTGCCGCGGCGAGAACGTCACCATCATCTTCATCAACAACGCGATCTATGGCATGACCGGCGGGCAGATGGCGCCGACCTCGCTGGTCGGGCAGGTCACGCAGACCTCGCCATACGGGCGCGATGCGGCGACGCAGGGTCTGCCGATCCGGATCTGCGAGCTGCTCGCCTCGCTGGAGGCGCCGGCCTTTCTTGAGCGTGTCGCGGTGAACGGCGTTGCGAACGTGCGCAAGGCCAAGAAGGCGATCTTCAATGCGTTCAAGTGCCAGGTGGAGGGCAAGGGCTTCTCGCTCGTCGAGGTGGTCTCGACCTGCCCGACGAACTGGGGGCTCACGCCGCAGAAGGCGTGCGAATGGGTGAACGAGAAGATGATCCCGTTCTATCCTCTCGGCAACTACAGGAACAAGATGTGATCGACAGCGGCCGATGACGAAAGGGTGAGAAAATGACATATGAAACGATCATGGCGGGCTTCGGCGGACAGGGCCTGCTCTTCTCCGGCAAGGTGCTGGCGTACGCGGGTCTCCTTGAGGGCAAGGAGCTGACCTGGCTGCCGTCCTACGGGCCCGAGATGCGCGGCGGTACCTGCAACTGCTCGGTGATTCTCTCCGATGAACCGGTTGGTTCGCCGATCATCGCCCATCCGAACATCCTCATGGTGATGAACGAGCCGTCGCTCGACCGATTCGAGGGGACGGCGCAGGCGGGCGCGACGGTGTTCGTCGACTCCTCGCTCATCCCGCGCAAG
Organism: uncultured bacterium; assembly: GCA_902773015.1. GTDB lineage: Bacteria > Verrucomicrobiota > Kiritimatiellia > RFP12 > UBA1067 > UBA1067. The sequence goes on along the minus strand of CACYCW010000134.1, from coordinate 2,958 downwards.
CTGAAGCGTACGGACGTGACTCCGGTCTACATCCCGGCGACGCAGATGGCGAAGGAGATGGACGCGCTCGCGCTCGCGAACATGATCATCCTTGGCGCGATTGTCGAGAAGATCAGGTGCGTGAGGCCCGAGACGATGGTCGACGCGCTGAAGCACACGATTTCGGCGCGAAAGGCGAACCTTCTCGATCTCAATCTCAAGGCGGTCGAGGAAGGCGCACGGTTCATCCGCGAGAAGGGTGGTGAGGAATGATGAGCCTCCTACCGGTCTGTCTCGCCGCGGCGCTCGTCGGCTCGGCCACCGTCGCGACCGAGGAGGTGCGCGGGCGCACCTGGGATCGGCTGGCGGAGGTGAGGCTTCCCGACGAGGACGCGCAGGTCAAGCCGCTCACGGCGGCCGAGATCGCTGCGCTCGGCGGGCGTCAGATCCCGATCTGCATGATCGGTGACTCGATCACATGGGCCCAGAAGGGCGACTACTGGCGCAAGTGGCTTGTCGGGGACGTGCCTGCGGTGGCGTTCGTCGGCTCTCACACCGGCATGTTCGGCTATTCCCATGCCGGCGAGGGCGGCAATTCGACGAGCGGGGTGCTGCGGCGGATCGACAACCCCGAGCGGGTGCCGGACGCCCCCTACTACCACTTGATGATCGGCATCAACGACAGTTCCGCCGCGAAGAGCGCCGAGGCGGTTCCGGCCGTGGCGAAGCGCACTGCGGACGCGATCGAACGCATCGTCGAACGGCTGCTTGCGCGCCCGTGCACGCGCAAAGTGTTCGTCGCGGCGATCATGCCCTGCTCCATCGCGAAGCAGCCCTATCGGGATGTCGCGGGGTCTGCGGCGAACGTGATCCTGCGCGAGCGTCTGCCCAAACGGTTCCCTGGCGATCGCGTCGTCTGGATCGAGTACGAGTATCCGATGCGGGCGGTTCTCAAGACGTGGCGTCAGCGCGAGGACTTTGGCGATTGGCTTCACCCCCGCAAGAAGGGCTACAAGGTGATGGCCGACCTCTTCGCGCCGATTCTTCTCCGCGAGGCCGCACCGCCGATGTCGCCGTCAGTCGGCCGCGGCTGGGGCGTGCGCGTCGAGAACTTCTGGGATGAGACGACGCGGCTCACGCGTCCGCTCATTCCTGGCTGGTACGTCCTTTCCTTTGATGCGCCGAAGGGGGTCGGGGCGCTTAAGGTGCGGCTCTGGACCGAGTCGGAGAAGATGGCCGTGGACAAACGTCTCGAGGTCGCGGCTTACGACGGTCGGCGCGAACTGGAGTTCATGACGGGCTATCAGGGCTACGGGTACAGTGAGAGTCCGTTTCATCTCGAGGTGACGGATGCGACTGGCGCGCCTGTCGACGTGGCGAGAGTGCAGGTCGAGAAGATGCGTCCGACACGCCATGCCTCGGTCTACGGCCGTGGCGTGTTCGTCGACGGAACGAGCCCGATTGCGCCCGGCGAGCACCTCGTCGCCCTGGATGTCAGCACATCAACGCCCTAAATGTGGGGAAAATTTGATATACTATTCCCGTCATGAGTGAAGAGAACGGCAACATCCTTGACCTCGGTTCGATTGACTTCACGCCCGATTGGGCGAAGAAGGACGCCGGGGTCAGCATCGGCAAGGTCCGCCCCGAGCGTCGGGGCGAGGGGCAGGGCGGTCCCGGCGGGCGCGAGGATCGCAAGATGCCCGGCGGGCGCAAGTCCTTCGGCGACCGTGTGGATCGCAAGTCCTTTGGTGACCGCGATCGTGGGCCTGGCGATCGGCGAGGGCTCGGCGGCAAGCCGTTCGACCGCCGGCCTCGCTTCGAGGATCGCCCGAGACCGCTGGATGTTGATGTGAAGATCCTGCCGGAGCAGAAGGCTCTGGGCACGATCATCCGCAAGCTGCAGGACGACATCCACGCCTACAAGCTGAAGGATCTCGCGTACTTCTTCCTCGACAATCCCGCGTCCGTCCTCCTGAAGATCACCCCGCGCCAGGGACAGGCTTCTCAAGCCGCTCAAGCTTCTCAAACCTTCCATCAGTGCAAGGCGTGTGGGTTCGCGTCGACGCGGGATGCCGATGTCGTTGATCACATCGTCGGCGCGCATCTCGCCGACTACTACGATGTGAAGGAGGTCGATGTCGATCCGCCCAAGGGCAACTTCAACTGTGTTGCGCGGTGCGGGCTCTCTGGCGTGCTGCTCGGTCCGCCGAACATCCACGACTTCAATGCCGTCGTCCAGGAGATGATCCGCACACGCTATCCCGGGATGTCCGAGGGGCAGTACCGTTCGCACATCGAGATGGTGCGAGATGCGGATGCCATCGAGGAATGGCGGAAGGGGGCGACGAAGCGCACGCTCTTCTTCGCGAAGGGAACGGCCGACCAGGAGGGGGCGCAGGGCCTCACGCGCGAGGTTGCCGAGAGCGAGTTCCGCCGGACTATCCTGCCGTCCCTTGTCGACACGCCGAAGAACCTGATGATCACGGCGGACGTGGCGCTGAAGTCGCCGCTGAAGCCGCTGCAATGGGCCGTGCAGGACGCCCTTGAGGTCGAGCGGCGCAATCCGCACGCCATGTGCTTCGCGCTGCGCGGGGCGTTCCATCACCGCAAGCTCAAGTTCTTTCGGGTGAACGATGCGCGCGGCCAGGAGTTCGTGACCAGCGTCGAGTATCGCGAGTTCGATGCGGCGCATGCGATTCCGGAACTTGCGGCTGCTGCGAAGTTCATCGCCGATCGCCCGTGCTGCGACAAGAGCGAGTTCCCGAACGAGCGCGAGTTCTGGACGCATCTCCAGTGGCTTGTCTCGACGGGGCATGTCGTCGCGTTCACCAACGGCGTCTACTCGGCTGTCGAGAAGTATCCGAAGTACGGTCCGCAATGGAAGAAGCGTCCCAAGAAGGCGGAGCCACTGCCCGTGGAACCCAAGGCGGCCGAGCCTGCGTCCGTGCCCGAGCCGGCACCTGCGCCAGAACCTGC
>CACYCW010000133.1 GCA_902773015.1 uncultured bacterium | reverse complement strand
GTCGAGAAGGTCGTGGAGAAGGAGGTGCGCGTCGAGGTTCCAGTCGAGAAGATCGTCGAGAAGGAGGTGCGTGTCGAGGTTCCAGTTGAAAAGATTGTCGAGAAGGAGGTGCGCGTTGAGGTTCCGGTCGAGAAGATCGTCGAGAAGGTCGTCGTCGACGAGACGCGCGTGAAGGAGCTTGAAGGGATGCTCGCCGAGGAGCGCCGTCACACGGCCGATCTCCAGGCGCGGCTCGACGAGAGCTCGCGGAATGCGGCCGCGGCTGCGAAGGAGGCGGTGAAGCGCGAGAACGCGCTCAAGGCCGACCTCGCCGCGAGCGGTGAGCGCGCAGACAAGCTCGAGGCTTCGCTGCGCGATGCGGCCGATCGCGAGAGCAAGTACGACGAGCAGGTCCGGCATCTCGAGGACGAGTTGCGCCGGCTGCCGCAGGCGGCGAGCGAGGTCGCCGACATCCAGGCTGCCGTCTACTCCATCATCAAGGGCGAGGCCGAGGACCTCGGCCGAATCATCGACCAGGAGAAGCGCGAGTTCGAGGATCAGAAGCGGCGGCATACGGAACGGCTCGACCGCCTCGTCGAGCGTCGCCGTGAGATGCTCAAGCGTTCGGGCACCAACATCGAGGAGATGACGCGCCGTGCGCTCATCGATCGTCCGGAGGATCCGCGCACGGTGCAGCTGCGCAAGGAGCTTGACGAGCTGCGTCGCGTGCACGAGCGCACGCTGGCCGACAGCCAGGAACAGATTCGCGGGCTCACCGAGCAGCTGCGTGCGCGCAAGGCAGAGGAGGCGCGCATGTCGGAGGGCATGAAGGACGTCACGCAGCTCAGGCGCGAGGTTCAGGAGCTGCGCGAGCGCCTGCAATTGCGCGAGAAGGAACTCGTCGTCGAGCGTCAGCGCAGCGAGGAGTTGAATCGTCAGCAGGCGACGCGACAGCAGACGCTTCTGGCTCGCCTCGCGGCGCTCGAGTCCCCGTCAATCGGCACGGCGCAGTCCATGTCCACGAACCAGAGCCGTGAGGCGAAGCAGGTCAAGCTTCCCGGTTGGATGCATCTTCGGTGATGAATGCAATTCTCGCAGTTGCGCTCGCGGCCCTGTCCATCTGGGACTACCCTGCGCGTTTTCCGGCGCACCGGCGCCTGAGCCGTGCGTTCGTCGAGGCCACCCGCAAGGGCGACGTCGTCACGATGGAGACGGCCAGCCGCAAGGGCGTCACGCTCCTGCCGGACGATCCGACATGGCACTACAATCTCGCCTGTGCGCTCGCCCGCTCTTCGGGCCGCGAGAGTCAGGCGCTCGATGAACTCGAGCTCGCGATCGACCTCGGTTTCCGCGACCGCAAGGCGATCTCCGCCGATCCCGACCTGAAGCCTCTCGCGAAGGTCGCGCGCTTCGCCGAGCTGCTCGACTACGCCGACTTCATGAAGACGCGTCCGCTGCTCACGGGGCCGATGTCCGCCGTGGACGCGACGGGGGCCTTCGGACAGTCGATCGGCCTTGGCGAGCAGAACCTCGGATGGGACTTCTCCGTCGGTTGCTTCGTCGCGCGGATGAGGCTTTCGCCGGGGTCTGGCGGCGGCAACGAGGGCGACCTCTACGTGAACCGCGACGGCCTTCACTCGAACCTGAACGCGGCGGGCTACCCGGGGCTCACGGTCGTGCGGCTCGACCAGATGGGACACGACCGCAAGATGGACCTGGACATTCCGAACATGCTTTTTCCCTATCCCGTGTTCGGCAACTGTTCGCGCGCCTTCACGATGGGTCCGTTCTGGCGCTCGCTGCCGCGCATGCTGCTGACGGCCGAGGCGAATCAGCTCGACAAGATGGTGCGGTTCTATCTCTCGAACCAGGTGTGGGTGTTCCCGTCCAACGCCGACACGGCGCCTGTCGGGACGAACGGTGACGTGTTCGCGTCGATCGTCCCGTACTGGATCACCACGGCGGGGCGCAGCTACTCCGACCTGCCGTACCTGCGCGCGGCGCTGGAGGTCTCCCGCGCGATGAAGAAGGACGTGAAGGCGGATGTCGTCCGCCGCGGTCTGCTCGCTCCGACGATCCAGACGATCATCCGCAAGTCGCTGCGCGGCGTCACCAACGAGGTCGCCTACCTGAGCGCACGGGCGCACCCGACGGCGTTCCCGCCGAGCGGCGTGGAGAAGCCGCGTCTCCTCGCGGCGGCGGCGGCGCTCACGGCCAAGACCGTGCCGCCGCTCGCGGTCATCGCCGTCCGGGCGGAAGCGCCCGCCGCCGCGCCGAACGTTCCCGAGCTCACCTACGCGAGCGCCTTCGCCTGGGCGTATGTGCTGCGGGCGGAGGATCGTGTGCGCACGTTTCGCATCGCGGCGAAGGGCGCGGTGGAGTTCCGCTTCGTGCAGACGCACGGCGCCGGCGTTGCGGTCACGGTCGCACCCGAGAACCGCGCCGTCGCGAAGGTGACGATTGACCGCACGGGACTCTCGCCCACGAATCGCGTGGACATCGCCGTCTTCGGAAGAAACCCCGGCACGGACTGGGGCGCCCCGAGCTACGTCTCGTTCGCGCGGATGGATCCGACGGCGGCGTACTCCGATCCAGTCCTGACGCCGAAACCCGCGGCGAAGGCGAAGGGCCCCGCGACCGCGCGATGAGGTACGTGCTCGCGCCGCTCGCCGGGTTCACGGACGCGCCGTTCCGCCGGATGTGCTTCGAGGGCGGGGCGGATCTCTCCTACACCGAGATGATTTCCGCTGCTGGTCTTGCCCACGGTTCCTCACCGACGCATCATCTGATGGAGACGATGCCCGGCGAGGGACCCCTAGCGCTTCAGCTATTCGGGTCGCGTGAGTCGGATCTCGCGCGGGCGACGGCGATCGTCACGGACGAGCTGGCGCAGCGCGGCGAGCGTCGCGTCGTCGAGCTCAACCTGAACGCGGGATGCCCGATGACCAAGGTGACGCGCGAAGGAGCGGGGGCACGACTCGCGGAGGATCCGGACAAGGTCCATCGGTTTCTCGCGGCGATGGTCGCGAACACCGACCTGCCGGTGACGCTCAAGACGCGGCTCGGGCCGCACCCCGCGCGCACGACGGTCCTTGAACTGCTGGATGCGGCGGAACGAGCCGGCGCGCACGGCTTCACGTTGCATGCGCGCTATACCTCGCAGATGCACGGCGGCGCGGTACACCTCGATCTCCTGCGCGAGGTCGTCCAGCGTGCGCACATCCCCGTCACGGGCAACGGGTCGGTGACGGACACGAAGTCCGCCGCGGCGATGGCGGCGACAGGTGTCGCGGCCATCATGATCGGGCGAGCGGCGCTCGCGAACCCGTCGATCTTCCGCGACCTGAAGGAACCCGGTCGCGCGGCGGCGGATCCGGTGGCGGAGCGGATGGTTTCGTTCCGACGGCATCTCGGGTACCTGCTTGCGTTCCGCGACCAGCTCGCGGCGCGATTCCCGCACGATCATGTCCCCTCTCCGGACGCCTTCGCTTCTGTGAAGATGCACGTGCACCTCTTTCGCTACTTCAGCGGCCGCCCGGGCGCGGCGGCCTTGCGCGCCCGGCTCAACTCCGTGCGCACGCTCGCCGAGATCCGGGATGCGGTGGCGGCGCTGGGCGAATGGTAACGAGGCGGCAATTTTTGGTATAATATTCCCCGTCATGAATACTGTACTCGTTGGCGCCCAGTGGGGCGATGAAGGCAAGGGCAAGATCATCGATTTCCTGACCGAGGAGGCGGACGTCGTCGTGCGCTTCCAGGGCGGTTCGAACGCGGGGCATACCGTGGTGGTGGGCGACAAAAAGTACGTTCTGCACCTCGTGCCCTCAGGCGTCCTCCACGAAGGCAAGCACTGCGTGATCGGCAACGGCGTGGTGATGGATCCGTTCGACCTCATGAAGGAGCTCGAGCAGGTCGAGAGCTGGGGCTTCGACCTGAAGGGGCGCTTCCACATCTCCGAGCGCGCGCAGATGGTGATGCAGTGGCATCGTGCGATTGACAAGGCCGAGGAGGCCGCGCGCCCGGCGGACCGCAAGATCGGCACGACCGGTCGCGGCATCGGCCCCGCCTACGCCGCGAAGGTCGGGCGCTACGGCATGCGCGTCGGCGACATCCTGCGGCCGGACTTCTCCGATCGCGTGCGCGTCCAGGTGGAGGACGCGAACCGCGCGCTCCGCTCGCTCGGCGCGCAGCCGCTCGACGCGGACGAGATGGTGAAGCTCTACGCCCCGATGGTGCCGGCGCTGATGCCGTACGTGACGGACACGATCCAGTTTCTTCACGAGGGTCTCGAGTCGGGCAAGTCGCTGCTGTTCGAGGGCGCGCAGGCGACGATGCTTGACATCGACTTCGGCACCTACCCGTTCGTGACCTCGTCGAACCCGACGGCCGGCGGCGCCTGCACCGGCTCGGGCGTGCCGCCGCGCGCGATCGACCGCGTGATCGGCGTCCTTAAGCTATACACGACCCGGGTCGGCGAAGGGCCGTTCCCGACCGAGCTGCTCGATGCAGACGGCGAAACGCTGCGGCAGCGCGGCGGCGAGTTCGGCGCGACGACCGGTCGCCCGCGGCGCTGCGGCTGGTTCGACGCCGTCGTCGCGAAGTACGCCCAGCGCGTGAACGGCATCGACTTCTGGGCGATGACGAAGCTCGACGTGCTCGACACGTTCCCCGTCGTCAGGATCTGCACCGGCTACCGCCGTCAGGACGGTTTCGTCTACACCTCCTTCCCGGCCGACCTCGAGGTGCTGAAGCACTGCGAACCGGTCTACGAGGAGCTGCCAGGCTGGCAGTGCGAGACCTCGCACATCACCGATTACGCGGCTCTGCCGGAGAACGCCAAGGCCTACCTGAACCGCATCCTCGATCTCGTCGGCGGCCAGCTCGGCGTCCTCTCGGTCGGTCCCGCGCGCGAGACCACCCTCCGGATCGGCATCTGACCTTGAAGATCGTCGACTGCGACTACTTCGTGGTGGGGTCCGGCATGGCCGGGCTCATGAGCGCCCTGCACCTCGCGGCATACGGGCGCGTGACGCTCGTCACCAAGGGACGCCTCGCCGACTGCAACACCAACTTCGCGCAGGGCGGCATCTGCTGCGTGATGGATCCGGAGGACACGTTCGACCGCCACGCACGGGACACGATGATCGCCGGCGCGTGGCTGGGCAAGAGCCCCGTCGTGCATGAGATCTGCGAACACGCGCCGGAGGGCATCCAGGACCTCGTCGACTGCGGCGTCAGGTTCGCGCGCCGGAAGGATGGTTCGTGGGACCTGACGCGCGAGGGCGGGCACAGCGCGCGGCGTATCCTCCACGCCGGTGACATCACGGGCGAGAAGTGCGAGGCGGCGATGATCCGCCGCGTGCGGCGTGCGGAGGGGATCGACATCCGCGAGGAGACGATCGTCATCGACCTCGTCATGACGCGGCGCATCGGCGTGAAGGGCGAGAACCGCTGCATCGGCGCGTACGTCCTCGACAAGCCGTCGGGCGAGATCTACGCCATCCGCTCGCCGAACACGATTCTCGCAACGGGAGGCTGCGGCAAGGTCTATCTCTATACCTGCAATCCCGACACGGCGACGGGCGACGGCATCGCACTCGCCTGGCGCGCCGGCGCGCGTATCGAGAACATGGAGTTCATCCAGTTTCACCCGACGTGCCTCTACCATCCGCAGGCGAAGCGCTTCCTCATCTCCGAGGCGGTGCGCGGCGAGGGCGCGGTGCTCGTCGACAAGCGCGGGCGTCCGTTCATGCGCAAGTACGACCCGCGCGGCAGTCTCGCGCCGCGGGACATCGTCGCGCGCTCGATCGATTCGGAGATGAAGCGCACGGGCGATGACTGCATGTTCCTCGACATCCGCCAGAAGGGCCGCGCCTACCTGATGAATCGCTTCCCGAACATCTACCACAAGTGCCTCGAGTTCGGCATCGACATGGCGCACGACCTCATCCCGATCGTCCCCGCTGCCCACTACACGTGCGGCGGCATCCAGGCGACGACGGACGGGCGCACGTCGATCGCGGGGCTCTCCGCGGTCGGAGAGTGCGCCTCGACCGGGCTCCACGGCGCGAATCGGCTCGCATCGAACTCGCTCATGGAGGCGCTCGTCTGCGCGCGCCTCACTGCGGCACGCCTCGGTCCGCATCCGGATCGCTTCGGCCGTCGGCCGCCGGCGATCCCGGCGTGGAAGATCGGCAACGCCGTGCCGCCCGACGAGGCGGTGCTCGTAGCACACATGTGGGACGAGATCCGCCGCCTGATGTGGGACTATGTCGGTATCGTGCGCACCAACAAGCGCCTGGCGCGCGCTGCACACCGCATCCGCACGCTGCGTCGCGAGATCCGCGACTACTACTTCCGCTACTTGGTGACGCCGGACACGCTGGAGCTCCGGAACCTCGCGGTGTGCGCCGAGCTGATCGTGAAGTGCGCGCAGAAGCGCCACGAGTCGCGCGGGCTGCACTACACGCTCGACCACCCGCGCATGTCGAAACGTCCGCGGCAGACGGTGCTGCCGGGTTTCCACGGCTGAGAGCAGGGGCGGATGAAAGGGCTGGCGACAGGCTTCTCACGCGATCCATTCGGAGAGCTCGCGGGCGCCGCGCGCTGTCCGGGCCTGAAGCAGCGCTTTCCCGACCGCGTGCTTGTCATGACCACCGACCGGTGCTTCGAGCGTTGCGCGCACTGCACGCGCCGGTGGATTCTCGGCGAGTCGCGCACGGTCGAGACGGCGGCCGACCTCGCCGCCTGCGTCGCGTACGTGCGTCGGCACCCGCGGGTGCGGGACGTTCTCCTGTCGGGCGGTGACGTGCTCACCCTGCCTGACGCGCGGGTGCTGGAGTTCGTCAATGCCTTCGCGGCGCTTCGGCAGGTCGAGGTGATTCGCATCTGCACGCGGGCCCTGGTCGCCGCGCCGGAGCGCATCACGGTGCGGTTGGCGCGGGCGCTCGCGCGGAGCGGCAAGGTGTGGGCGAACGTGCACATCAACACGGCGGCCGAGGCGGTGCGGGCGCGCGAGGCGGCGGCGCGACTCGTCGGCCGGGGCGTCCCGGTCTCGAGCCAGACCGTCCTCCTGCGCGGGGTCAATGACACGCCGCGCAGGATGCTCGCCCTGCTGCAGGCCCTTTCCGCCGCGCGGATCCGCCCGTACTACGTCTTCCAGTGCGATCCGGTGGCTGGGCTGGAGAGCTTTCGGGTTCCGCTGGCGCGGGCGAAGGCGATTGAGCGATACTGCGCGGAGCGCATCGGCGGGCTGGCGCTGCCGCGCTTCGTGGCGGACGTGCCGGGAGCGCGTCGCAAGATTCCGCTGGATTTGCTATAATACACCCGTTCATCGGCCGGAGTGGTGAAATGGCAGACACCAGGGACTTAAAATCCCTTGTCCAGTCTTGGACGTGCGGGTTCGAGTCCCGCCTCCGGCACTAGAGGTAGACAAGAAGAAAAGGAGAGAATGAAGATGACGAAGGTCAGATATGCGCTGGTTGGCTTCGGCGGAATCGCCGAGAACAGGGTCGCGAAGGAGGGCTACGCCTGTGACAGGGGGCGGTTCCCGCGACAGCTTCCGCACGCGACGCTCGTCGGTGCGACGGATCTCAACCCTGCGCGGCAGGCGGCGGCCGAGGCGCTGGGGCTCAGGTGGTACCCCGATCTCGACGCGGTGCTCGCCGATCCGGCGGTGGAGGGCGTCTACATCGCCACCAACAACGCCTCGCACGCGAAGATCGCGACCGCGGCGCTTCGGGCGGGCAAGCACGTGATCGTCGAGAAGCCGATCGCCACGTCGATCGCTGACGCGAAGGCGATGAACCGTCTCGCGAAGGCGCGTGGCCTCTCGCTCACCGTTGACCACATGATGGTCAACAACGCCTGGACGATCGCCGCGAAGACGGCGGTGGCGAAGGGGCGTCTCGGCGCAGTCAACGACTGCTGCTTCCACATGGAGTTCGCCTACGGATACGACCCGGCCGAGGCCGCGACCTGGCGTTGCTCTAAGGTCGAGGAGATGGGCGGCCCGATCGGGGATGTGGCGAGTCACTGTTTCTACGTGGCGGAGTTCCTGCTCGGCAAGCGCATCGCCAAGGTCGCCGCCGTCTACTATCCGAAAATCATGAAGATCAAGGCCGAGGACGGTGCCTATATCAAGTTCTTCTTCGACGACGGCACGCAGGGCTCCGTCAACGCGGCGTTCAGCGAGCTGCGCGGGGGCGGGGTCAGCACGCTCACCAATCTCGGCTACGAGGTCTACGGGACGACCGCCGCGCTGCGCGGCTACGGCACGATGTTTCAGCTCTCAGGCCATCCCGGCGAGCCAATCGCGCAGCGCGTCGAGATCGACAACGGCAAGACGGTCAAGTGCCTTCCGCCGTCGCGCATCCAGAACATCTACCAGACACTGATCGACGGCCACGCGAAGAGCGTGCGGGACGGCAAGCCGCTCACGGCGGATGATGCGGTTCACAATCTGGCGCTTTGCGCAGCCTCCCATGAGTCGGCGCGCAAGGGCGGCAAGGTCGTGACCGTGCGTGACTGAGCCGGGGATGCGCCATGGCGGGTGACGGCAAGCGCTACATCTCGGCCGACGAGTACCTGCGGGACACCTGGCGGCTCGCAGCGGTCGTCCGTCGGTCGGGCTGGCGTCCGGACATCCTGATTGCGCTCTGGCGTGGCGGCGCCCCGGTTGGCGTCGCCCTTCACGAGTTCTTCTCCGTTGCCGGCTGGTCAATGCAGCACATCCCTCTCAAGTGCGCGAGCTACACCGGCATCGGAGAGAACTCCGGCGGCGTCACATTCACCCACGGCGACATCGTCTTCGGCATGATCCGCAAGGGTGACCGGGTGCTCGTGGTGGACGATGTCTTCGACACGGGCAAAACGGCCGCGGCCGTGCGGGAGCGGCTTGAGGGAATCGGCGCCGAGATGCGATTCGCGTGCGTCTACTGGAAGCCGCTCAAGAACGTCACCTCCCTCAGACCCGACTATTTCGTGAGGGACGTCGGCACCGAGTGGATCGTCTTCCCGCACGAGATCGCGGGTCTCACGCCCGCCGAGATCGCCGTCAAGGATCCGCTCCTCGCCAGTCTGCTCGGCGACGCGCCGGGCAATGCATAGGCCGGCTCTTCACCCTCGGCACTGTGTCCAGCCGGTTTGCGGGCTGCGACGAGCAGCTTCTTTGCGGACTCGCCCTCGGCAATGTCTTTTCCGGCGGCATCGGTAACGACATACAACATCATTCCGAAGCACTTTGCGACCATCTGCGCGCTTGCCGCTAAAGACCGTTTCCGCGAAGCGGCGAAGTGGCAGGACGAGGCGAACCGCGTCGTAAAGATGATGATAGAGTCCGACAACTGGAGCTACCGCAAGGCGATGATGAAATTCATCGGCCTTGACTGCGGATGGTTCCGCAAGCCCTTCG
>CACYCW010000132.1 GCA_902773015.1 uncultured bacterium | reverse complement strand
CTCGGCGGCGGGAGCAGGCTCGGCGGCGGGTGCCGCCGGGGCGGCGGCCTTGGCGGCGGCCTCGGCCGCGAGGACCTTGGCCTGGCGCTTCGCGGCGAGATCGGCCTTGGCCTTCGTCTCGGCGGCCTCCTTGGCGGCGCGCGCAGCGGCCTTCACATCGGCCCCGACGCCGCTCTTCTTGCCCGACGGACGGCCACCGCCAGACGGACGCGCAGAGACACGCGCCTTGCGCTCGGCGCGGGCGGCCTTCTCGGTCGCGTCACGCTGCGCGCGCTCGGCCTCGCGACGCCGGTTCTCCTCGGCCGCCTTAGCGCTGTACTCGTCGTTCGCGCCCTTGATGACCTTCACGAGACCGTTCAGGATCAGCTCGACGCCGCGGACGGAATCGTCGTTGCCGGGAATGACGTAGTCGATCGGCTCCGGATCGGCGTTCGTGTCGACGATCGCCACGACCGGGATGTGCAGGCGCGTCGCCTCCTTGACGGCGTTCGCCTCCTTGACGCAGTCGATGATCACTACGGCACCGGGCTGCTCGGCCATCTCGGCGACGCCCGTCAGGTTCGTCTCGAGCTTGTTCAACTCGCGACGCAGCACCGAGGCCTCCTGCTTGTGCTCGGAGAGCTCGCCGCCGTTCGCCTTCGCGATCGACTGCAGCTGGCGCATGCGCCGCACGGAGGAGCGCAGCGTCTTCGCGTTGGTGAGCGTGCCGCCGAGCCAGCGCTCGGTCACGTAGAACTGGTCGACGCCCTGGGCGGCCGCCTTGACCATCTCGGACATCTGCTTCTTCGTCGCCACGAAGAGGAGCTTCTTGCCGGCGAGAATCGTGTCGCGCACGAACGCCGCCGCCTCGTCGAGCATCTGGACCGACTGCTGGAGGTCGATGATGTGGATCCCGTTGCGCTTGTCGAAGATGTAGCCTTTCATCTTCGGGTTCCACCGCTTGGTCTGATGGCCGAAGTGAAGCCCGGCGTCAAACATGTCCTTGAGGGTGATGCCCGTGAGGGCGGAGGTCGGCATTTCCATCTTCTTGTCTTCCTTTCTTCAATCGTTTTTCGATTAATCCGCTTTGACCGCGGGATGGAGCCCCGGTTCATTCGCTTCAACCTGCCCACCGTGGACAAGTTGGCGCACAGTATACTAAAAACCGTCCCCCGCTGTCAAGGGGTCAGACCGGCCAGAAGGAGTGGGGCGTCTTCGATTCGGGCAGCTTGAGAAGCTCCTTGTAGTTCGCGGCGACCTTGTGCACCGCCTCGATGTAGCGGTCGATGATCGCGGTGTCATAATGGCGGAACCACGGGTCGCCCAGCAGCCGGTCGTTGATCGACTCCGCCACGGGCAGCCGACCCCATAGCGACTTCGGCGAGACGCCGGGCTTGAGGCCGCGGCGGCAGGGCGGCTGGCCGTTCGAGAAGATGTCCTCGTCGTCGTAGACGCTCGAGAGATGCAGCGGGAAGTTGCATCCCGAGCCGGCGAAGCCGGTGGGAATCTCCTTCGACAGCGCGGCCATGAACACCTTGTTCGACAGGCCGCCGAACGCTGCCGGATCGTAGAGGCCGCGGCTCGAGTACCAGCCCGCCTTGTTCGACTTCTCCCATTTCGGGTAGATGATCTTGAGTCCCTTCACGTCCGAGATGCCCTTCCAGTAGTAGAGCATCGCCTTCTCGATCTCGGCGCACTCCCTGTCGTACTTCTTGAGCTGCTCGAGACCGATCGCGCACACGCATTGGTTGAGGCGCAGCTTCACGCCGCCGAACGGCACGTCGAGCGTCCGCTGGATCGCCCCCGGCCCCCACACCTGCCGGATGCGGATGTACATGCCCCAGCGGACGAAGCGCTTGTAGAGCTGCTCGTCGTCGGTGACGAACATGCCGGCCTCGCCGATCGCGAAGCTCTTGCCGCTCATGAGCGACATCGCGCCGCAGTCGCCGATCGTGCCGAGCTTGCGACCCTTGTAGAGGCCGCCCTGGGCGTGGGAGACGTCCTCGATCACCTTGATGCCGTGCTTGCGCGCAATCCGCATGATCTCGTCCATGTCGCACGGCGCGCCCATGTAGTGCACGACGACGACGGCCTTCGTGCGCGGCGAGATGTGCGCCTCGAAGGACTTCGGGTCGATCGTGAGGTCATCGGCCTTAACATCGCAGAAGACGACCGTCGCGCCCAGGTTCACGGCGCCAGAGCAGCTCGCCCACATCGTGATCGACGGGCAGATCACCTCGTCGCCCGGCTTCACCCCCACCGCGTAGTACGCGGCGTTGAGCGCGCTCGTGCCGTTCGGCGTGCAGAGCGCGTACTTCGTGCCGTTCCACTCGGCGAAACGCTTCTCGAACTCGATCGCGATGTCCCGGCCGGACATCTTGCGACTGACGAGCACGTCATCGGAGGCCTTGCGCATCGCATCATTCACGATCGGCCACGCGAACATCTCGCGCAGCGCCGGAAGCGACTCATTGCCCATCACCGGCGTGCCACCGAGGATGGCGAGCTTGTCCGCGCCCTTCGCCGTGGCGCACGCGCCAAATGTCGTCGCGGCAGCGGCCGCCGACCCGGTCTTGATGAATTCCCTTCTGTTCATTGTTGTCTCCTTTGCTGATGACTGACTTCGTTTCTGCTCTAGACTAGACATTCGCTGCGGGATCGACGAGCACCTCGACGAGCACGGGGCCGCGGGCCCGGACGGCGCGCGCGATCGCCGCGTCGAGGCGCGCCGGGTCGTCGACGCGGACGCCCCGAAGGCCGTGGGCGCGCGCGAGCAGCACGAAATCCGGCGAGACGAGCCGCGTCGCGAAGAGACGCCCGCCGAACTCGGTCTCCTGCATCTGCCGCACGAGGCCGAGGCTGCGGTTGTTGAGCACGATGAACGCGATCGGCAGCCGCTCCTCCGCCGCGACGATCAGCTCCTCGGCGGTCATCTGCGCGCCGCCGTCGCCCATCACCGCGACCACCTTGCGGTCCGGACGGGCGATCGCCGCGCCGATCGCCGCGGGAATCGCGAACCCCATCGTGCCCATGCCGCCGGACGAGATGAACCGCCGCGGGCGCGAATGGCAGGAGTGCCGCGCGCACCACATCTGGTTTTGCCCGACGTCCGCCACGAGCACGGCCTCGCCGCACGTCGCGCGGTCGATCGCCGCGATTACGGCCGGGGGCGGGATAAGCCCGCGGCGCGACGGCGGACAGGGGACCGGCAGGGCGCGCTTCAGCTCGGCAAGACGCGACTGCCAGGCTTCGCGGGCGTTCGGCCGCACACGCGAATTGACGGTGGTGATGAGGTCCTTGATGTCCGCCACGATGCCGAGATCGACGCGGACGTTCTTGTCGATGGACGAGGGATCGCAGTCGACGTGCACTATGCGCCGGCCGCGCGCATGATGCCCGAGGGCGCCGGTGACGCGGTCGTTGAAGCGCACGCCGAGCGCGACGACGAGATCCGCCTCGGCGAGCGCGGCGTTCGCGGCGGGCGAGCCGTGGATGCCGGCCATGCCGAGCGCACGCGGGTCTCGTTCGTCGACGCTGCCGAGCCCCATGAGCGTCGTCACGACCGCAAGACCGGCCTTCGACGAGAGGGCCGCGACATCCGCTGCGGCGTTCGCGGCGATGACGCCGCCGCCGGCGAAGAGGACGGGACGCGCGGCGGCGTTGAGAAGCTTCGCCAGCCGGTTCACCTCGGTCGTCGTCGCGGCATGCTCGGGATGGTAGGCCCTGAGCGAGATGCGTTCCGGATATGTCGCCGAGGTCCGCGCCTCCTGCACGTTGCGCGGGATGTCGATCACGACCGCGCCGGGCTTGCCATGCGTCGCGATGTAGAAGGCCTCGGCGACGGTCTCCGGTATCTCGTCCGCCGACTTCACGAGGAAGCTGTGCTTCGTGGCGGCGCGGCAGATGCCGGTCATATCCGCCTCCTGGAAGGCGTCCGTGCCGATCTCGGCGAGCGGCACCTGGCCGGAGATGAGCACGAGCGGCACGCCATCGACATTGGCGGTAGCGAGCCCGGTGACGGCGTTCGTGGCGCCGGGGCCGCTCGTCACGACTGCGACGCCGGGCCGCCCCGTCGCGCGCGCGTAGCCGTCCGCCATGTGGACGCAGCCCTGCTCATGCCGGCCGAGGACAAACCGGAAGCGCGCGGTACGGAGGGAGTCGAAGATGTCGATGACATTCCCGCCGGGGTAGCCGAAGACGACTTCCGTGCCGGCGCGCTCGAGACTCTCCACAAGTGCCGCCGCGCCTGATCTGGTGAGCTTATCCACGCCGCATAGTATACCATTTCCACCACGTCACGGGCAAGGCGGACGGGCTTGCGCTCACTTCACCAGGAGGCAGCATCCCTTCGGCTTCAGGAGGCGAATCGAGCGCGGCAGCACGCGGATGCGCCAGTTCGCCGGCGTTTCCGTGAGCACCGTCAGCTCACCGGTGTACCCCGCATCGAACGTGGCGAGCACATAGGGCGACTCGGCCTCGTCAACGGCGGCGAGGTTGTCGATCGTGACGGTCGAACCCGCTGGGAACGCCACCGCGCTCGAGTAGGCCACGGTCTCGCCGACCGTGAGCGCCAGGTTGACGGCCGGCAGCGTGATGCCGCTCGCGGCCGTCACGACACCACCCTTGTAGTTGATGCCGACGCCGGACGGCAGCGCGTCCGCGCAGGCGAGATGGAGCGTGCCCTCCTCGACCGTGATGTCACCGCCGAACGTGTTCGGGCAGTCGAGCGTCAGCGTGCCGGCCCCGGTCTTCACGAGCCCGCCCGACGTCGGCGCTCCCGTCGTGAGCGTGCAGTCGTTCGTCTGGAAGGTCGTGCCGTAGCGGAACTCCGCCTTCGCCCAGGTGTAGTCGCGGCCCGGGCTCATGATGCGGATACCGGTGACGGCGCGCGTCGTCGTGTCGAAATCGGCAATCGCGGTCGCGCCGAAGCCGTCGCCCAGGATGTTGATCACCGGCGGGCCGACGAGACGCTGCGTGGTGATGGCGCCCGTCCATGGCACGCTGGCAATGCCGCGCCCCGTCGGCGCCTCAAGCGGACTCTGCATCTTGACGGAGCGCGAGGTGGGAATCTCGATTGTCGCGCCGCCCTCGTAGACCGTGACATGGTCGACCCCCCGCAGGTCATTGGTGTAGACGATCGGATTGTTGTTGTCCGCCGCGCAGAGCGTGCCGCCGTTGAAGTTGAGATAGGCATGGTTCCACTCCGGACGGCGCCACGCGACGTCGCCCGACAGACGCGCTATTTCCTTGGACAGCTGGGATGCGACCAAGCGGCCGCTCTTGAGGTTGACAATGGCCGTGATGTTCGAGGATCCGCCGCCGAGCGACGGCTTGCCCGTCAGCTCGCCGCCGTCGATGTTGAGGACGGCCCATTGATCCCTGTTTCCTGAATCCGCACGGCCGAGGCCGAGCGTTCCGCTCGCTCTGCCGCCAAGAAGGTTGTACACTCCATAGGTGCCCACTCCGCTGGAGATGTTGAAGAGACACCAGGTTGATGTGCCGTCGCGCTGCGTGAAGACGGCAGAGGTGTTCTGGCCACTGCAGGCCTGGGCCGAGCCAGCATCCCCGTCCTTCACCGTGCCGTCTGCGAAGTCATAGTAACCGTAGGATCCCACGTTGTACGCCAGCCAGCCGCGACCTTCCCAGCTGTAGTAACTCAGCGTCACGCTACCGCTCGTCTGGTAAATCGCGCCCGGAGCCTTGTCACCGATCATGATCGGTGCGCGGATGGTAGCTCCTTTGCCGACGGTGAGGATGCCCGGCGCCGTGTCGCCGATCGAGAGCGATGGCCTCTGCAGCGCCGTGCCGGTGTAGTCGTCGTGCACGGTAGAGTTTCGAATCTCCATCTCCGCCGGGGCATCCGTCGCCGGCGCATAGACGATGCCTTTTGTTGACGTGTAGGCATACCCCAGCTTGATGGAACTCCCCGACGTGCTGCTCCCGAGTAGCGTCACATCCGCCGCCCCATCGATGATGAGCTTGGAAGACTTGACTCGCGTCACCGGGAGACTCAGGTAGGGCTCAGAGGTCTGCGGGATGACCGCGTTCGCGTCGATCACGACCTTCTGGCCGCTCAGTTTCAGCATGCCGCCCGCGAAACCGAGCGGAATCGGATTCGCCGCGTTGCAGTTGATTTGCAGCATTCCCTCGCCGACATGGCCGATGCGCGCCATGCCGTCCGTCACGTCCGCATCGCCGAGCGTGATCGTCGCGGTCTGTCCGTCGCACTTCGAGGTGTCGACGGCGATCATGTTGGCGGCGCTCATGGCAGTCGCGCCGATCGTGGCCTGGTCGGCGAGCCGCGCGACGTCCGGCCCCGTCCAGTTGCGCCCGTCAACCACGACAAGACCGAGGGAGGATTCCAACTTCGAGTAGTCCGGGAGCGAACCGGGATAGGCGAAGAGGATCCGCTGGCCGAGCTGCTTCGTCTGCTTCAGCGCGCCCGTGAAGTCATTAAACGGGTAGTTGAACTCGTAGACTGAGTCCTGCTCCCTGGTCGAGATGTCGATGTTCCCCGGTCCGGAGATCTTGCCGTTGAGCCGGTAGACGATGTTCGATATGTCCTTGTCCGCGCTGAGACGAAGAGTGCCCTTGTTCGTGCTCTTGAAGGTGATGGTGCTGTTGAGCACCACATTCGTATCGGCGTAGATCGGACTCAGGCGCACATACTGCGAGGAGCCGACGAGATCGATCTCGAAGGGCCGCGACTGCGGGTCGCCCCGGTACGCATCGATGTAGCAATTCCCCGAGGGCACAATGAACTCGATCGGCGGATCCTCCGCCGTGCCGAGCGAGGTTTCGGCGTAGTAGCTGAGATGCGTACCTGCCCGGATGATGATCGGCCCGGGACTGCCGATGTCGGCGCCGCCGTTGAAGACGAAGAAGGCGAGATTGGTGATCGTCAGCGCATGTCCCTGCATGTCGAACGCGTACGGAATCGAGCTGATGCCGGAACAGCTGACATAGGTGCTGTCGAAAGCTCCGTTCTTCTTCTCGGCACCGATCATCGTGTCGCCATCCAAAACGAGACGATTGAAGAGGTTATTGTAGAAGCCATCGCTCTTGAAGACGCCCGTGCCGTCCGGACCGGCGCCACAGAGGTGGACAGGTTTCTTGGCGAAGTACTGCTTGTTGGGCCCCGGTGTGCTCCACATCCGAAGGAGGCCGCCGTTCACGACCAGCTTGCCGAGCTCGTTCCCGAAGCGCTTGATGCGCGAATTTGGGGTAGAATCGACGGAGTTGGTGCCGCCGAAGATCTCGAAGTCGCCGCTGAAGCCGTCCTGGTCCTTGGTGAGCGTCATCGAACCCGCCTCCTGACGGAAGGTGCCGGTTCCGGTGAGGGTGGCAGCGATGTCGGTGTTGGCGGCGTTGGAGATCGCGAACGTGCCGGCGTCGAGCTGGAGGGTGCCGGCGAAGTTGAACGGAGCGGTGTATCGCAGGAGTCCGTCTCCCGTCTTCTGGAGAGTGTCATCCGCGGTCAGCGCCTCGATGGCCGCGATCTCCTCGGCGGTCGCCTCGCGATCCGTCGCGACGTCCAGCGTGCAGGTCGTGGCAAACGCACCACTCGCCGCCGCCAGCATGGCGACGGTCCACATCTCCTTCTTCACCATAGCATCCATCCTTTTCTGTGATTGTGATTTTATCAAAAATCCCATCCGTCCGTCAACTCCAGGGCGCATTCAGCGCAGTCTGTGAAAGACAGGGTTCAGAGGCGGGAGAAGAGGCCCTTGACCTTCGCCCAGTCAAAGGGCGGCTCGCCGTAGAGGAAGTGATTGCGGTAGGGCCTGCCGTCGAACGTTGCCTCGATGCGGAGGACGCCCTGCCCCGAGAACGGCACCTGGCCGAGGTCGAGCTTGCCGTTCGCCGGCAACGCGAAGGACTTCTCGAGCAGGACGTCGCCAGACGCCACGTCCGTGACCTTCGCCGTCCCCTTCACCTCCAGCCGCGCGTCGTTCACCCCCCAGACGGTGTGGTCGTCGACGACACAGACGATCTGGTTCTGCTGGGCGTTCCTCAGCGCATAGTAGGCCCGCTTCCTGCCGCCGTACCAGTCGACCACCGCATCCGAGAGCTGCGGCCAGCCATCACGCACGTTCCACCAGATGAGCCCGTTGAACCGCGTGAACTTGCGGCTGCGGAAGAGTTCGCAGAAGGTCTTCATCGCCTCGGCCTGCACGAACTGGCTCTGCTCGATGAACGTGTCGAGATCGGTGTCGACGCCGCCGAACATGAGGCGTATCTGGTTCGTCATCAGGTCGTTGCGGCGCTGGCCGAAGCCGTCCAGCCGCCAGTCGCTCGCCTTGAAGTCCCACTCGTCGTTCCACTTGAGCTGCTTGTGGTCCTTCACGAACCGGTCCGGACGGCCCGTCCAGGGGTACACCTTGTCCGGCGACATCATCCGCTCGAGGGACGCGCGGTTGGCGCAGCCGTGATAGCCCATCTCGCTGGCGAACCAGCAGGGGCTGTTCGTGTAGAACGGCACCTTGTAGTACGCGCGCGCGCCCCACAGGTGCGCTTCGCTCGCCTCCGCCTTCCCGGCGACCACGTCCGGCGAGAAGTATGGCGAGGACGGCAGGTAAGGACGCGTCACGTCAAACTCGAAGAGGACGTCGGGGATCGTCCGCCGCGAATTGCGGTCCAGGTTCGGGTCGCGCGCGAGGTTCCTGCCGAGCTGCCAGCGGAACGCGCCGTCGTTCTCGTTGTTGCCGCTCCAGAGCGCCAGCGAAGCGTGGTTGCGGAACCTGAGGACAATCGCGCGTACCTCCTCCTCGGTGGCCTTGGCGTACTCGTCGCCCTGCGGAAAAACCGAGCAGCCGGTCATAAAGTCCTGCCATACCATGATGCCGTGCGCATCGCAGTAGTCAAAGAAGGCGTCGGGCTCGTACACCCCGCCGCCCCACACGCGCACCATGTTGCAGTTGAGGTCCGTCCACATCGCGATCGTCTCCTCGAGCCGCTGCATGTCGCGCCCGTGGAGACCGTCCAGCGGCACCCAGTTGGAGCCGCGCACGTAGCAGGGCTCTCCGTTCACCTTGAAGAGGAACTGCCCGGGACGCTCCGCCGAGTAGATGTCGTCCCGCACGAGCTCGATCACCCGCACGCCGATCTTCTCGACATGCCGCGCAAGCGTCTCGCCGTTCGTCCCGACAATCTCGATGACGCCGTCGTAGAGCGCGCTCTCGCCCATGCCGGCCGGCCACCAGAGGTCGGCGTCGGCTATGACTGCGGAGAGATTCGGCCAGTAGCTGTCGAGCCGCCGCTCCGCACTGGCCGCCACCTTGCCGTTGCGCTCCAGCCGGGCGCGGATGCGCGCGTGGTCGAGAAGTGCGAACGGCGCCTGCACACGGCAGCGGATGCGGTAGCCGGCCCGGCGCGTCTTCGGGTCAAGGTCGCGCAGGATCCACGCGGTCTGGTCGATCCGGACCGCCTCCTCCACGTCCAGCGCGACGTCGCGCCAGATGCCGCTCGTGAAGAGCCGCGGAAAGATGTCCCACCCGCCGGAATGCCCGGCCTTGCGGAACGACTCGCCGTCGGCCCCGCCGTGCATGGAGTAGCCAAGCTCGCCCAGCGTCTTGAACTGCGACTCGCACATCACGCTCCGGAGGAGCACCTGAACCTGGTTCTCCCCTTCCCGGAGCCTTCCCGTGACGTCGAGGCGATGGGCGATCAGCATGTTCTCCGAGGAGCCGATCCGCTCGCCGTTGAGAAAGTAGTCCGCCAGCGTGTCGACGCCCTCGAAGCGCAGCACCGCACGGCCACCGGCGGGGATTGACGGCTTCTCGAAGGTCCGCGTGTAGAGCCACTGGTACCCTTCGTAGGGTCGCATGAGCGAGGTGTTCAGTCCGACTTCGGGCGCGGGCAGGAGCCCTGCCGTGACAAGATCGAGCTCGCAGTTGCCGGGCACGGACGCCTTCACCGTCTTCGCGTCGGCGGGCAGTGCCGCCGGCGATCGGATCGCGCCGCCGTCAGGCTGCGGGAAATAGTCAAGCCGCCACGTCCCGTTCAACGAAAGGGACGTGGCGAGCAGCAGACAGCCGATTGCGCTCATGCCTCAGCCAGGCCAGGCCGAAAGCCCGTCACTCGACGATGCTGACGACCTTGCCGTCCTTGAGGAACTTCACCTTGCCGTCCTTGAGGGCGAAAAGCGTGAAGTCGCGACCCTGCCCGACGTTCTTGCCGGGATGGATCTTGGTGCCGCG
>CACYCW010000131.1 GCA_902773015.1 uncultured bacterium | reverse complement strand
GGGCGCCCCGCGTCAAGGTTGGCGTAGATGATCTTCTCGCGGATGCTCAGGTTGTGCAGGCCGCCGGCGCCCGTGTTGAAGCGATCGGCGACGAGGAAGCTGTAGCCGTTGGCGTAGCCGAAGCTGTCGCGGTAGACGCGGCCGAGTTCACGCGGCGAAGCCGAGCCGCCGCTCGCATCGGACCAATCCGTCCCAAGGGAGACGGCGATGTCGTACGTCAGGTGGCCGATCGCCTCGCACTTCGTCTCGTCATCGGCCGGGTCGTCCTCCGTGTCCAGCGCCATGCTGGCCCAGTCGTACAGGCCGCCCATCGTCGCGAGCTTCTTCTTCGTGCCGTTGACCGAGCATTCGAAGACGGCCGACGCCATCTCCGTCTGCGGCCACTGGAAGTACTTCATGATCTGGGCCGCCGCCGTCGCCGTGCAGCCGCATGGCAAGTGCTCATCCTGTGCGCCGGCCGGCGTGTAGAAGTTGAAGCAGGGCAGATCGTCCCTCGACTCGCTCTGATCCCACTGCGTCTTTATCAGCGGGGCGACGCGCAGATCGTCTACCAGCTTCACGGGCGCCGCCGAGGACGTCGCCTCCGCGCTCCTCACGGCGACGGCCTGCCCGGCGGCGATCAGCTTCGCCCACTTGCCGACCGGAGTGCGCGCGCTCGTCGCGACGGACCGCCGCCCGGCGGAGGACGAGGCCGATGCGGCGCCCCGCGTCGCCTCGCGCAGCGTGACGTCACGGTCGAGGAGCTGACGCAGCCGACTGCCTTCGGAGAGATCGAGCGACTCGGCGGACGAGAAGCCGATGACCGGCTCGTCCTCCGAATCCGCGGTCATGAACACCGTTCCGCCATCCGCCAGGCGCACTGCGTGGAACTTCGCGCCGCCCGGAGCGGAATAGGTCTTCACCGAATCAACCGACGTCCCGAGACGCACCCCGAGGGTCGTCCCGGAGCCAACCCAGGCCCGCGCCGCAGTCCCCGCGTCGGTGGACGAGACGGGCACCGCCTGCGACGCAAAGGCGAACGCAAGCACTGCCACGAAAAAGAGCTGTCTTCTCATGGTATTGTCTCCCATTCAAATCTACCGTAGATTATACCAAAAATCGGCGACTAAAGGAACTTGCCCGTGATAGATTTTTTACAGGCCCGGATTTCGGCGATCGGCCCCTCGCTGACGAGCTCGCCACCCTGGTCGCCGCCTCCGGGGCCCAGATCGACGATCCAGTCGGCGCAGCGCATCACGTCCAGGTTGTGCTCGATGACGATCACCGTGTTGCCCTGGTCGCGCAGGCGCAGCAGGATGCGCATCAGCTTCGCCACATCGTCGAAGTGCAGGCCCGTCGTCGGCTCGTCCAGCAGATAGAGCGTCTTCCCGGTCGAGCGCTTCGAGAGTTCAGTCGCCAGCTTGATGCGTTGCGCCTCGCCGCCGGAGAGCGTCGTCGCGGGCTGTCCGAGCGCCACGTAGCCGAGCCCGACGTCGACGAGCGTGCGGAGCTTGCGCGCGAGCGAAGGCACCTTCGCGAAAAACTCGCAGGCCTCGGCGACCGTCATCGCGAGGACGTCCGCCACGTTGCGTCCGCCATAGGTCACCTCGAGCGTCGCGGCATTGAATCGCCGGCCGCCGCACTGCTCGCAGGTGACGTAGAGGTCCGGCAGGAAGCTCATCTCCAGCTTCTGCACGCCGTCGCCGCCGCAGACCTCGCACCGCCCGCCCTTCACGTTGAACGAGAAGCGCCCCGCCGTGTAGCCGCGTGCCTTCGCCGCCTCGGTGCGCGCGAAGAGCTCGCGGATCTCCGAGAAGAACCCGACGTACGTCGCCGGGTTCGACCGCGGCGTGCGGCCGATCGGCGACTGGTCGATCTCGACAACCTTGTCGAAGTGCTCCATGCCGGTGATGCGGCGGTACTTGCCCGGCACGGCCTTAGCCCCGTAGAAGTGCTTCAGGAGCGCACGCTTGAGCGTCTCGTCGATGAGCGTCGACTTGCCCGAGCCGGAAACGCCGGTCACCACCGTGAACGCCCCGACGGGGAAATGAACGGTGATGTTTCGGAGGTTGTGCTCGGCGGCGCCGGAGATCGTAAGGAAGGGCCGACGGCTGTCGAGGGCCGTCGAGGGCCGTCGGTCGAGATCGCCGTCGAGGGCCGTCGAGGGCCGTCGGGGGCCGTCGGCGACACGGCGCTCGCCGCGCAGGTACTCGGCCGTGAGCGACTTCGCCTTCAGGAGGCCCTTGAAGTCGCCCTGGTACATGAGCTGGCCGCCCTCACGCCCGGCGCCAGGGCCGAGGTCGACGATCCAGTCCGCCGCGCGCATCATCTCCTCGTCGTGCTCGACGATCACCACCGTGTTGCCGCGATCGCGCAGCTCCTTCAGCGTCGCGATGAGCCGCTCGTTGTCGCGCGGATGCAGCCCGATCGTCGGCTCGTCGAGGACGTAAAGGACGCCCGTCAGCCCCGAGCCGATCTGCGTCGCGAGGCGGATGCGCTGCATCTCGCCGCCCGACAGGGTCGCGCTAGGCCGGTCGAGCGTCAGGTAGTCGAGCCCGACGTCGAGCAGGAACTGAAGCCGCCGCGTGATCTCGCCCAAAATGTCGCGCAACCCCGCCATCTTCGACTGCCGCCGGGAGCCGTCGAGGGCCGTCGACTGGAGCTCCTTGAAAAACGCAAGCGCCTCGCCGACCGGCATCGCCATCACCTCGACGATCGTCTTGCCGGCGATCGTCGCGACGCGCGATTCGGGCCGAAGACGCTCCCCGTGGCAGTCGGGGCAGGTGCGATAGCTCTGGTAGGCCTCCCACTTTGCGCGCGTCTCGTCGTCCTCCGCCTCCTCGAGCCGCTTCTGCAGCGTCGCGAGAACGCCCTCGAACGGACGGTCCACCGAACGCCACGGCAGGATGAGGTCGTCCTTGAAGCCGTGCATGAGCCCGTGCCGGAACTTCGCCGGCAGCTTCTCGTAAGGCGTCGAGAGCTTCACCTTGTACTGCTTGGCGATCTGCTCGAGGAGCGCGTTGTAGTACATGATCGCGTTGTGCCCCGCGCGCCGCCACGGATGGATGCACTCGCGAAGGGGCAGAGTCCTGTCGGGCACGACAAGCTCTTCGTCGAAATAGTAGAGCTGCCCCAGGCCACCGCACG
This sequence comes from uncultured bacterium, assembly GCA_902773015.1. Taxonomy (GTDB): domain Bacteria; phylum Verrucomicrobiota; class Kiritimatiellia; order RFP12; family UBA1067; genus UBA1067. The sequence continues at coordinate 1,529 of CACYCW010000131.1, read as the reverse complement.
TCGGACAGGCCCCGAACGGCGAATTGAACGAGAACGAGCGCGGCTTCAGCTCGTCGAACGACACGCCGCAGTGCACGCAGGCGTTGAGTTCGGAGAAGGTCTGGCTCCGGGGGCCGTCGACCCGATAGCCGTCGAGAGCCGTCGAAGGCTGTCGTGTCGATTGCTGTCGAGAGGCGTCGGCTGCCGTCGATTCCGGCGCGAGCGTCTCGACCGTCATCACACCATGGCCGGTCCTGAGGGCGAGCTCGACCGAGTCGGTGAGCCGCGTGCGGTCGCAGGGAATCACCAGCCGGTCGATGACCACGTCAATCGAGTGGGCCCTCTTCCTGTCGAGGGTCGGCACCTCCTCGAGAAGATGCGTCGCCCCGTCGACCATGACCCTCGCGAAGCCGTTTCGCTTCAGCGACGCGAAAACCTCCTCGTGCCGTCCCTTCTTGCCCTTCACGACCGGCGCGAGCAGCAGAATCTTCAGCGGCTGCCGTCGGCTGCCGTCGACTGCCGTCGATTTCCCCGGACGGGGCTCGCCGCCCGCCATCGCCAGAATCGCATCGACGATCTGCTCGGCCGACTGACGCGTCACGGCGCGACCGCACGTCGGGCAGTGCGGCGTCGCGACCGAGCCGTAGAGGATGCGCAGGTAGTCGTGGATCTCGGTCACCGTCGCGACGATGGAGCGCGGATTGCCGCTCGTCGTGTGCTGCTCGATCGAAATCGCAGGCGAGAGCCCCTCGATGCGTTCGACGTCGGGCTTCGCAAGGCGGTCGAGAAACTGCCGCGCATACGCGCTCAGGCTCTCGACGTAGCGGCGCTGCCCCTCGGCGTAGAGCGTGTCGAAGGCCAGCGAGGACTTGCCGCTCCCGGAGAGCCCGGTGATCACGGTGAGCGAATTCCGGGGGATCGTCACGTCGATCCCCCGGAGGTTGTGCATTCGCGCCCCCTTGATCAGAATATCACCCATGGCAGAGGGTCACACGTTCTTCAGGTCGAGCGCCAGCAGGAACTCCGGGTTCGAGCGCGTCTTCTTGATCGAGTTCAGGACCGACCGCATCGCAGACTCGGGCCCGGCCGCGGCGAGGATGCGCCGGAGTCCCCACGTCTTCTCGAGCTCGACCGGATCCAGGAGCAGGTCCTCCTTGCGCGTGCCGGACTTGTCGATGTCGATCGCCGGGAAGATGCGCTTGTCGGCGAGCCCGCGGTCGAGCACGATCTCCATGTTGCCCGTGCCCTTGAACTCCTCGAATATCACCTCGTCCATGCGCGAGCCCGTGTCGATGAGCCCAGTCGCGATGATCGTAAGCGACCCGCCGCCCTCGATGTTGCGCGCCGCGCCGAAGAATCGCTTCGGACGGTGCATCGCGAGCGCGTCCACGCCGCCGGTGAGGATCTTGCCGGAGTGCGGCTGTACCGTGTTGTAGGCGCGCGCCATGCGCGTGATCGAGTCCAGGAGGATCACCACGTCGCGCCCGTTCTCCACCTGGCGCTTCGACATCTCGATCACCATCTCGGCGACGTTCACGTGATGCTGCGGC
>CACYCW010000130.1 GCA_902773015.1 uncultured bacterium | reverse complement strand
CCGGAAAAGCAGGTCAATTATAGCATAAATTCCGCCGCCGTGCATGACGAGCGCGACCCGGAGGAAAGCGCCATAAAGCGCGGCAAACTCCGATTCTCCAAGCTCAGAATCAACAGCCTCGGCGCTCTGGAGAGCCATGAGATACAAAAGATTCTCAAGCGCGCTTGCGCCATGCCCCGGGGCACCGCTTGGAGCCACGCCAGTCGGGAAATCGGGGGCGGACTTCGGCCAGTCCTCCACCCAATCCATGAAGCACCAGCCCGGCATGTCCGCCAGCAACCCGTCGGAATCCTCGTATCTGCCAAGACCCGCAAGGGCGTTGCGGACGCCCGGCATACGTTCACGCAGGAAAGACAAGTCGTCGTGCCAGAGCAGGTAATCCCGAAACATCAGTATCCAGCACATCGTGTACGTACAAGATTCTTGCAGGGCGCGGGAGGGAAAGTTCATCGCCACGAGACCGTTGTCACGCCGGTTCCAATCGTAGACGCTCATCGCGAAACGCGACATCCGGCCGTCGGCGGTGAGCGCATTCAGCATCTGCAATTGTATGCGCGTGTCGCCGGGATACATCTGCTGCTCGTAGTACGGACAGTCAAAAAGCATCTCATGGCAGCACATCTGCATCGTCCGCAGAGAAATGCGGCGGATATCGTCCACGACCGGATCGTCGCACTGGAACGATGCGTCGACCGAAAGCGGATAGCGCGATTCTCCGATGGCGACGCGCTTGACTTCCAGCGGCGCGGCAGCCGTCTTTATGCACAGGCGGCACCATCTGCCGCAACGCCACCACGGAGCGGTGAAGAACGCATCAGCCCTGCCATCGGAAACAAAAGTGTCGGAGAATATCTGCGAAAAGCGTTTGCCCCGCCATTCGCCACGGTCACATTTCTCCCCTCGTTCGTCACGCAAGGATTCCGTCCACCCCCAGGTTACGGTCGCACCCTTGCCGCCCGACGTCTCAAGTTCAGGATAGGCGCAGTAATAGTCTTGCAGGTCCCACCAAAGGTCGAGTTCTGTGTTGGCCGGAACGACAAACGGTTTCGTCAGGTCCTGTACGACATTGGCAGACGCCACGCTGATCGATCCTCCGGCAAGGAACAGGCAGTTCGCCACCGTCGGCGCGCCCATTGGATTCGCAATGCCCGGAACGTTCCCGCCGAGAATCGCAAAGTTGCCTTGTCCAAACGTGCAGTTGTACGCATCGTAGAAGTAGTCGAGAATACCCTCGTTGGACCTGTTCTGGTTGAAATAGCAATTGTAGGCGTAGGCGTTCCGCATGGTCCCGTTCACGACCCCGATGTTCCCGACTATGCGGCAATTGGCATAGCGTCCTCCAAACGCCGCGCCACCACGGCCGGCCACGCAGTTGGAAATGACGCAGTCACGCAAAGTGAACCCTTCCAGCATTGCCCCGTCCATCAGATAGACGCACCGCACGGCCTTTGGACCACGCTTGTGCTCGTCACCCGTTTCCGTCGTATCCTTGGAACCGACGATGAACGTAGTTCCCGCGCCAGCACCGCACAAGGTGACTCCTGCCGGTACAACCACGCGCGAAGGAAGCGTCGGCGCCGGCGTGACGACGATTTCGGCAGACTCGCCGGCGGCGAGGAGCACAACGCCAGACGGGGTTATCCCGCTGTCGCCAGGAAGCGCCGAAGCGACATTGAACTTCCGAAGCGGATTCTGGTAGGCGCCGCAGATCGGCCGACAGTTCACAAACATCATCCGGCAACCGTCAATTCCGCCGTCGGCGTAGCGCGCGAAATCCTCGACGCCATCGACCACGCCGCCGCCAATGCCCTTGGAATCCGTGGTAATCCGCATATCGCCAGCAGATATGTCCGCAAACGCGCAGTCCGCCGACGTGTGATAGCAGCCCAACGTCCAGTCCGGAGCATAAGCCGAAGCGTTAGCGGAGGCTCTTTTTATGTATGGAAGTTCAGAGGCGCGACGACGATCTCGTCGTCGGCATCCGAGCGCACTCAAAGCCCCTTCGAAGCCAAATCAGGGACTGTCCCCGCAAATTTCGGTCCAGTCGTAGCTCAGCGCGGCCTCGGGAACGATGTCGGCGTAACGCAGCATCGTCTTGCTCTTCGAGCCCGCCAGCAGGACGTCAAACCACGACTCGGGCCGGTCAGTGAACTCCATGCCGGTCCACACGGCGGAATCGGCCGCATAGGCGTGCGCAGCAGCGATCGCGAGCGGCCCCGAAGCGACAAGCAGCGGCTTGCGTCCACCGCAGCGTTTCGTCAGCATCTCGGCCAGGACGAGCATGTCCGTCGCACGCCGCCCGACGAGCGGGGTGCCGAGCAGGTAGCACATCGCACCGAGCCCCTCGTCCGGGCGCTCTTTCGCGCCATAGAAGGTGAACAGGTCGCCGCCGATCTCCCCGATACCCGAGACGTCCGCGAGCATCACCGGATGGCCACCGTCGATGTAACGCCGCGCGAGCTTGAGCCCTGCGGCGCGCCCGCCGAAGGCCGTGACGAGCACAGGCGTCTCAGACGCTCCGGGACGCTTCACGAGAACGGCCGGGAGCAGCGCACCGGTGCCGGGATACTGCGCGACGAGACGGGTAACCTCAAGACCATCAACGGCCAGGATCGCCGTCTCCTTCGCGCGGTAGCCGGTCTCCGACGGCAGGCGAACCTTGGCGAGACGGCGCGCTGCAGCGCGCTTCGCGGACGTGTCGAGCCGCTGACACGCTGCGGAACCCGCGGCGAAGCGCTCGGCGATGATATCGTGGATGTGCCGCGCGCCGAGCATCTCGGTCGACAGCTCCGGCGTGCAGCCGCGCTCCCCTTCCGCAAGACCGATGTCGACCTTGTCGTAGGAGAATCCCTGGTCAAGGAGCCAGAGATCCTCAAGATCGATCTTCACGTCCGCACAGCCGGGGACGAGGTGTCGGGCGAGATAGAGGACGGACGAGGTCTCGGTCGCCTCGGTCCAGCCGTGCGGACCGGGCGCGCAGTTGAGGAACGCGCGCTCGCCGAGACCGACGTTCCGCTCGACGGTGCGGACGGTCTTGAAAAGCGTACGCACGCCGGCGAACGGGAACATGTCGGAGAACTTGCAGGTGACGGCGATGGGGATGTCGGGGATGAGAACGTATCCGGTGTGGTTCAAGCCGAAGGCCAGCTGCCCGTAGATGTTCTGCTCGCCGTCCTGCGGCCCCATCTGCTGGCAGAGCTCGCGAAGCGACGTGAGATAGCAGCTCGGGGCCGCCGCGCGGATGCGGTCGTCAGCCGCCTCCATGAGCGCGGCCATCGTGCCGCCGCCGGACTGTCCCATGTAGCCGAGGCGCGCCGGGTCGACCTCCGGGCGAGAGAGCGCGTAGTCGATCGCGCGCATGCCGTCCCAGATGCGCAGGAGCGGGGCCGACCAGTCGATGAGCGTGCCCCTGAGCCCCATTTGCGTGTGGCAGTTGGTCGAGCCAATCTGGCCCTTCACGCGGCGTTCGCCCTGGAAGTAGGGGTCGAACATGAGCGCGACGAAGCCGCGCTTCACGGCGATGACGCAGGCGCGCAGGTAGGTGTTGCAGTCCTTTCCCTCGTTGGAGTGTCCGCAGCTCATCACAACCGTCGGACGGCGTCCGCTGCCGTCGGGGATGAAGAGGTTGGCCGTGACGAGGAGCCCAGGCATCGACTCGAAGATGACCTTCTCGATTACATAGCCGTCACGCTTGAGCGTGGCGACAGTCCGGGCGTTGAGCGGCGTGCGCTCGGGCAGCGTGCCGATCGCGGCGAGCATCTTCCGGCGCAGGTCGAGCCGGTAGGTGTCGTAGGCGGCCTTCGACTTGAGCGTCAGCCACCGCTCGTCACACGCGGTGTCCGCCGCGTCGATCTCGCGCTCGACGAAGGCACTGGTCATGGCGGCCTTGCCGGCGAATGGCAGCACGCGCGCGCAAACGACCGCCTCAAGGCCGTCCGCCCCCGCATTTTCCGCCGCCGCGACCGGCAATGCGATCGCAAGCCCGGCAATAAGGATCATCACTGACTTGCTCATTGCTGTTCCTCCAGAAACTTGAAGCAGATAGGCTTGCAGGCGGCAATTGGCTCGCCGACCGGCTCAAGCGTGCAGACCGCACGGTCGAACCGGCAGATCTGGATGTTGTTCGAGCGCTCGTGGCCGACGACCATGAACCTCTCGCCGGGCATCAGCTCGAAGTCACGCGGGAAGCTGCCCGGCACCTTGGCGATGTTGCGCAGCGCCAGGCACCCCGTCGCCGCGTCGACGTCGAAGAAGGCGATCGAGTCATATCCACGGTTCGATCCCATCAGGAGCTTGCCGTCCGCCGTCAGCTTGATCGCCGACGCCTTGCTCGCGTCCTGCGGGACGCCGGGCGGCAGCATCGTCCACTTGCCAACCTTCGCAAGGGAACGTCCGTCGTAGGCGAAGGTGGTAATGGAGCTGCCGAGCTCGTTCAGAACGAAGAGGAAGCGGTTATCCTTCGACCAGATCGCGTGTCGGGGGCCGTCGCCGGGATCGAAGCTTGCGACGAGCGACTCGTTGCGCGCCATCGTAACTGGGTCGAAGAACCAGATGCGGTCGCATCCGAGATCGACGATGCCGAGCCACTTGCCGTCCGGCGTGTAAAAGGTGCAGTGGGCATAGGCCTTCTGCTGACGCTTCGGATTCGGTCCCATCGCGTCATCCGGAAAGACGAAGACCGTCGATGCGCCGCCGGCAATCGGGCAGGTGCCCGCCGTCGCCGAGGAGTAGGCGGCGAAGGCGACGCGCGACTCATCCGGTGTAAGCGAGATGTGGCAGGGGGCCTCGCAGGGAATCTTCGCGAGGCGCTCCGCCTTGCCGAGACGCCAGCCCTCGAACGGATAGCGAACGAGCGCGCTGAGCTTGTCCTCGCGGTTCATCGTGTAGAGGTAGCGCCGCGCGGCGTCCAGCGCGAGATAGGTTGAGCCCTGGGGGCCCTTCACGCTCTGGACGATTCGCGCCGCACCGGACTCGGTGTCGCACTCGAGGACGTGCAGGGCCTGCAGGTCGTCGGAACCGGCGCCACAGCCGACGTAGCAATGGACGATTGATGCTATCATGGTGATGGTGGTCATGGGGAGGGTTGAGTCGTTGAGAGGTTGCTATTCGGTAATGCGATCCTTGTGGAAGGTGACGAAGAAGGAGATTGCCATCAAGAGCGCACCGATCACGTACGAGGCGCCCATCAGCGCGAAGCCGATCTCGAAACCCCGGACGCCGTAATGCTGCGAGAGCGCGCCCATGAGAACTCCCGAAAGCCCGCCGACGAAAAACGCGAAGACGGTGAAGACGCCGACGGAGGTCGACCGGTACTGCGGCGGGATGACGTCGAAGAGCGAGGCGTGCGTGTTCACCTCGAAGCAGCCGCGCGCGACGCCATACGCCGCGGTCATCACGACCATCGCCATCGCGCCCGGCGCGAAACCGATCATCATCAGGCACGGCGCGCCCGCCAGAAGCGCGGCGATCTGGAAGCCGAGCCGGAAGCGCGGCATCCGCCGCACGAACCGATCGGTGATGACGCCTCCCGCCATGATCGCGAGGAAGGCGAAGAGGTGATGCCAGAGCATCGTCTGCGTGCCGGCGACGCCGACGGACGTGCCGAACTTCATCGCCATGAACTTCGGCGCCCAGAAGAGATAGGCGTTGTTCACGAAGACGATCGCGATGAACCCGGCCATCGCGCACCACGCCGACGGCGTGCGGAAGAAATACCTGAAGCCGTCCAGCGCCGAGCGCCGGGCCACCGACGCGCCTTCCATCGGCGTCGTCTTGTCGCGGAGCGCGAAGATGAAGACGACTCCAAGAGCGAAGCCCGCGCCGCCGAAGACCATGAAGACGTGCCGCCAGGTGCCCAGGACGCCCAATGCCCACGCCGTCAGCACGCCCGAGGTCATGAGACCGATGTAGAGAGCCGCCTGGTGCACCGAGAGCGCAATCGAGCGCGTCTCTTTGTGGTGCGCCGCCAGCAGCGCCATTGAAGACGGCCCGTAGAAGCTCTCGCCGCCACCAGTCGCGATCGAACGGAAGAACATCACCACGAGGAAGGCCGGGATGGTGAACCCAAGTATCGTCCAGTCGCCGACGAGGCCCATCATGACCGTCATCAGCGACCAGAAGAGCAGCGAGCACGTGATGAGCCACTTGCGCGAGAGACGGTCACCGATCGGCCCGGCAATGAGCGCCATGAACGCCAGCGTCCAGCTGAGGACCGTGTTGATCCAGCCAATCTGGACGTCGGTGAGCCCGAGCTCCTGCTGAATCGGAATCGTCAGGAGCCCGAACAGGGCGCGGTCCGCCTGATGGAAGAAGAAGGCGCAGCTCAGCAGCCCGAGCACCACCCACTTGTAGGCGTTCCTCATGGCCGGGATGCCGTTCAACGCTTGAGGAGGACGTCCTTCTCGTACTTCTGCACCTGCCGGAGCCACGACTCGTCGGCCACGGTTCCGTGACGGCGGCAGAACTCCGCCCAGACATCGCCCATCGGATAGCCCTTCAGCTCCTCCTGGAGGACGAGCTGCTCGGTGAAGCGGCCCGCGTCCTGCAGCGCCTTGAGGTCCCTGTTGGGCTGGAGCATCGCGGCGAGGAGCTCCTTCTGCATGTTGCGCATGCCGAGGATCCACGCCGCCACGCGGTTGATCGAGGCGTCGAAGTAGTCGAGCGCGATGATGAAGTTCTGCGGCCCCATCTTCACGATCTCCTGCGCCGCCGCGCGAAGGTCGTCGTTCTGGCGGATCACGTGGTCGGAGTCCCAGCGGACGGGACGCGAGATATGGAACGCCACCTTGCCGAAGAACATCAGGAACGAGCTGATCTTGTCCGCCACGTTCTCCGAGATGTGGAAGTGACCCATGTCGAGAAGCGCGAGGATGCCGCGCTTCATCGCGTAGCCCATCACGAACTCATGGGAGTTGACGGTGTAGCTCTCGAGGCCGATGCCGAAGAGCTTCGACT